>CAZWUP010000001.1:0-45227 GCA_964637045.1 uncultured Porticoccaceae bacterium
GCCTGCGTTTTGCGATCCGTGAAGGTGGCCGCACCGTCGGCGCCGGCGTGGTGGCCAAAATCCTCGAGTAACACCGAGGCCGGGCCTGGCGTGAAGTAATGGACGCCCAGAGAGCCGCTCAGCTGAGCGGCTCTTTTTTTCCCGAGCAAAGGATCGCTCTGGTGTATAAAAACTTGGACTATTTGCGGTTATTAGCTTGACACCCTGGCGGGGCAACCTTAAAATCTCGCCTCCTTTTTAGGCGGGGTTTTCAGCGGTCGCTGTCAATCTATCTCATCGGAGTTTGTGATTCCATGCAGAATCAACGTATTAGAATTCGACTGAAGTCGTTCGATCACAAGCTGATCGACGCCTCCACGCAGGAAATCGTCGAAACGGCGAAGCGTACCGGTGCCCAGATTCGCGGCCCGATTCCCCTGCCCACCAGGAAGGAAAGATTTACCATTCTGGTCTCGCCGCATGTCAACAAGGATGCCCGCGACCAATATGAAATTCGCACACACAAGCGCCTGCTTGACATCGTGGAGCCCACTGAAAAAACAGTGGATGCGCTGATGAAGCTGGACTTGGCTGCAGGTGTAGATGTTCAGATCAGCCTAGGCTGATCGCGCCAAGCCTAAAGCCCCGCAAGGGGGTGTGTAACGCTCTGAAATGGGTGGCCATAGCGGGTAACAGCCCCGTACACAACGAGGTTATAAAATGAGTGTTGGAATTGTCGGTCGCAAGTGCGGCATGACCCGCGTCTTTACGGACGACGGTGTATCTATTCCGGTGACCGTGATTGAGGTAGACCCCAATCGCGTCACTCAGGTCAAAAGCGTCGAAACCGATGGCTATGAAGCGATTCAGGTCGCCACCGGCTCCCGTCGCCCCTCTCGTGTCACCAAGTCTGCCGCAGGTCACTACGCCAAGGCGGGCGTCGAAGCTGGCCGCGGTCTGTGGGAGTTTCGTCTCGACGGAACCGGAGAGCAGTTTGAGGTGGGCTCAGTTGTCACTGTTGAGCGCTTCGAATCCGGTCAAATGGTCGATGTAACCGGTGTCTCCAAAGGCAAGGGCTTCCAGGGCGTTATCAAGCGCTGGAACTTCGCCATGCAGGACGCCACCCACGGTAACTCGCTGTCTCACCGCGCCCCCGGTTCAATCGGTCAGAACCAGACCCCTGGACGAGTCTTCAAGGGCAAGAAGATGGCCGGCCATATGGGTGCCGAACAGGTTACTGTCCAAAATCTTCAGGTGGTGCGGGTCGATGCCGCGCGCAATCTGCTGTTGATCAAGGGTGCCGTGCCGGGCGCCCCCGGTGGTGATGTGATCGTTCGTCCCGCTGAGAAGGCGTAAGGGGATCAACCTATGGAATTGAATATTGCAAGCCCAGAAGGCAAGGCCGGAACTCTCACTGTTTCCGATGCCACCTTTGGCAAAGAGTTTAACCAGGATCTGGTGCACCAGGCAGTTGTCGCCTACATGGCTGGCGGTCGTCAGGGAACCCGCGCGCAAAAGACCCGTTCCGACGTTTCCGGCGGTGGCAAGAAGCCGTGGAAGCAGAAGGGCAGTGGCCGCGCTCGTGCCGGCACCATCCGCAGCCCGCTGTGGAGAAGTGGTGGTGTCACCTTTGCCGCCCGTCCCCAGGACCACTCGCAAAAGCTCAACAAGAAGATGTACCGCGCGGCGTTGCGCGCCATTTTTTCCGAGCTGGTGCGCCAGGATCGCCTGATTGTGGTCGAGGGTTTCGCTCTCGAGGAGCCCAAGACCAAGGGCCTGGTGGCAAAGCTTGGCCAGTTTGGTCTGAGCAATGTGCTGATTGTCACCGAAGAAGTCGACAACAACCTGTACCTGTCCGCCAGAAACCTGCACAAGGTTGAGGTGCGTGACGCCCTGGGTATAGATCCCGTCAGTCTGATCGGCTTCGAGAAGGTGCTGGTGACAGTGCCCGCCCTGAAGAAAGTAGAGGAGATGCTGGCATGAACCAGGAGCGTATCTATAAGGTGTTGCTGGGGCCCGTGGTTTCCGAAAAGGCGAGCAACGTCGCCGGTGCTGGCAACCAGGTGGTGTTCAAGGTTCTCCCCGATGCTGACAAGCGGGAGATCAAGGCCGCTGTGCAGAAGTTGTTCAATGTGGTCGTTGAAGACGTGCGCACCGTCAGCGTCAAGGGTAAGCAGAAGCGCACCCGCAATGGTATAGGCCGTCTGTCCGATTGGAAGAAAGCCTATGTACGTCTTGCGCAGGGTCAAGAAATTGACTTTGCCGTCGCTGAATAAGGGGTTGGTGTCATGCCTGTAGTCAAGAGAAAACCAACATCACCTGGCCGCCGTTTTGTGGTCAGTGTGGTGAACCCTGATCTTCACAAGGGTGCGCCCTATGCCCCTTTGCTGGAGAAGAAGTCCAAGAGCGGTGGCCGCAACAACGCGGGTAGGATCACCACCCGCCATGTGGGCGGTGGCCACAAGCAGCACTACCGGGTTATCGATTTCAAGCGCGACAAGGACGGTATCCCCTGTGTGGTTGAGCGGGTCGAGTACGATCCCAACCGCACCGCCTATATCGCCCTGGTGTGTTACAACGACGGCGAGCGTCGCTATATTATTGCCCCCAAGGGCGTCAAGGCCGGCGACAAGCTGACCTCGGGCCAGGCTGCGTCCATCAAGGTCGGCAACAGTCTGCCGCTGCGCAATATTCCGGTGGGCACCCAGATCCACTGCATCGAGATGAAGCCGGGCAAGGGCGCCCAGATCGCCCGCAGCGCCGGTGCTTCTGTGCAGTTGGTTGCACGGGAAGGCCAGTACGCCACCCTGCGTTTGCGCAGCGGCGAGATGCGCAAGGTGCCTTCCGAGTGTCGTGCCACCATTGGCGAAGTGTCCAACAGCGAGCACAACCTGCGCTCTCTGGGCAAGGCTGGCGCCACCCGCTGGCGGGGCGTGCGCCCCACTGTTCGCGGTGTTGCCATGAACCCTGTCGATCACCCCCACGGTGGTGGTGAAGGCCGCACCTCCGGAGGTCGTCACCCGGTGTCGCCCTGGGGTACCCCCACCAAGGGTTACAAGACGCGCAAGAACAAGCGCACCACCAAGATGATCGTACGTCGTCGCGACAAGTAACGGCCTACCCAGCAGAATTGACAGGAAGAGGAAATTACAGTGCCACGCTCCCTGAAAAAAGGTCCATTCATTGATCTCCACCTGTTGAAGAAGGTTGAGCAGGCGGTAGAGAAGAACGACAAGCGTCCCATCAAGACCTGGTCGCGCCGCTCCATGATACTGCCCGAGATGGTCGGCTTGACCATCGCGATCCACAACGGCAAGCAGCATGTTCCCGTGTTGGTTTCCGAGGAAATGGTTGGCCACAAGCTAGGAGAGTTTGCGGCGACCCGCACCTATCGCGGCCATGTTGCGGATAAGAAAGCCAAGCGCTAAGCACGGCTATCAGTAGAGGTATAGAAAGGTGGAAGTAGCAGCGAAATTACGCGGAGCCAGGTTGTCTGCCCAGAAGGCTAGACTGGTAGCTGACCAGATCCGTGGAAAGAAGGTTGAAGACGCCCTGGATATCCTGGCCTTCAGCCCAAAAAAGGGCGCAGTGATTATCAAGAAGGTGCTTGAGTCCGCGATCGCCAACGCCGAGCACAATGAAGGTGCCGACGTCGATGAACTCCGGGTGGCGACAATATTTGTCGACGAAGGTTTGACTCTGAAAAGAATCAAGCCCCGGGCCAAGGGTCGTGCGGATCGTATTTTCAAGCGCACTTGTCACATAACAGTGAAAGTTGCCGACAAGGCAAAGTAGCAGGAGACCACTTTATGGGTCAGAAAGTACATCCCACGGGGATACGCCTCGGAATTGTAAAAACACATCGCTCCGTTTGGTATGCAGGCCAAAAGGACTTTGCCAACAAGCTCAATGCCGACCTGAAAGCCAGGGCCTTTATTGAGAAGCAGCTGGCCCACGCATCGGTGAGCCGCGTTGATATCGAGCGCCCTGCCGAGTCAGCCAAAATTACCATTCACACCGCCCGTCCCGGCGTGGTGATTGGCAAGAAGGGCGAGGATGTGGAGAAACTGCGCCTCAGCGTGGCGGCGATGATGGGTGTACCTGTCCATATCAACATCGAAGAGGTGCGCAAGCCAGACCTGGATGCGACCTTGGTGGCACAGAACATCGCCCAGCAGCTGGAACGCCGTGTCATGTTCCGCAGGGCCATGAAGCGCGCGGTGCAGAACAGCATGCGTCAGGGCGCCGAAGGTATCAAGATTCAGGTTGGAGGCCGTCTCGGTGGTGCCGAGATCGCCCGTACCGAATGGTATCGCGAAGGCCGAGTGCCGCTGCACACCCTGCGTGCGGATATCGACTATGCAACTGCGGAGGCATCGACAACCTACGGGATTATCGGTGTGAAAGTTTGGATTTTCAAAGGCGAGATACTGGGTGCTCCTGAAGCAGACCAGTCCAAGCCCAAGAAGTGATTGGCGAATAAGGGTCGAGCGACATGCTGCAACCGAAACGAACCAAATTCCGTAAACAAATGAAGGGCCGCAACCGCGGCTTGGCCCAGCGCGGCAGCAAAGTGAGCTTCGGCGAATACGGACTGAAATCTACCGATCGTGGCCGCCTCACCGCGCGTCAGATCGAGGCCGCTCGTCGTGCCATGACCCGTCACATCAAGCGTGGCGGCAAAATCTGGATCCGCGTGTTTCCGGACAAGCCCATTACCGAAAAGCCCCTGGAAGTTCGTCAGGGCAAGGGTAAGGGTAATGTCTCCTACTGGGTGGCTCAAATTCAGCCCGGTAAGGTTCTCTACGAAATGGAAGGTGTGACCGAAGAGCTGGCCCGCGAGGCATTTGCTCTGGCGGCAGCGAAACTGCCCCTGAGGACCACTTTCGTGAAACGGACGGTGATGTGATGAAGGGCGCTGAATTGAGAGAGAAGTCTGCGGACGAACTGCAGGCAATGTTGCGCACCGAGCTGGAAAATCAGTTCAAGTTGCGCATGCAGAAAGCAACTGGCCAGCTGGGCCAGTCACACAAGATTGATGCCACCCGCAAGAACATTGCCCGCATCAAAACCGTGTTGAATCAGAAGGCAGGTAACTGACATGGGTGAATTAAGCGCACGCACACTGTCCGGCAGGGTCGTCAGCGACAAAATGGACAAGACCATCACGGTGATGATTGAACGCCGTGTAAAGCACCCTGTCTACGGCAAGATCATCAGTCGTTCAACCAAGATCAAGGCCCACGACGAGGACAATGTGTGCCGCACTGGCGACCTTGTCACCATTAAAGAAACTCGCCCCCTGTCCCGGACCAAGTCCTGGACCCTGGTCGAGGTTGTTGAGCAGGCCGCTGAAGTATAAGCGGGCACGCAGTAACGGTTTCGGAGCGAAACAATGATTCAGACGCAGACCTATTTGGATGTGGCAGACAACAGCGGTGCACGCAGGGTTATGTGTATCAAGGTGCTGGGTGGCTCACACCGCCGCTACGCAAGCGTAGGGGATGTTATCAAGGTGTCCGTAAAGGAGGCGATTCCCCGTGGCAAGGTCAAGAAAGGCCAGGTGATGAACGCTGTTGTGGTACGCACAAGAAAGGGTGTACGCCGTCAGGATGGAAGTCTCATCAAATTTGACGACAATGCCGCTGTGCTGCTGAACAATCAGCTCGCTCCCATCGGAACCCGTATCTTCGGGCCTGTCACCCGCGAGTTGCGCGGCGACAAATTCATGAAAATTATCTCTCTGGCACCTGAAGTGCTCTGAGCCGGAGGAGGTCGAACATGGCAAGCAGAAAGATCAAGACAAACGACGACGTTGTAGTACTTGCAGGCAAGGACAAGGGCAAGCGCGGCAAGGTTCTCAAGGTGCTGGACGACGGCCGACTCCTGGTGTCAGGAATTCAGATCGTCAAGAAGCACCAAAAACCGAACCCCCAGCTGGGTGTTCCCGGTGGCATCATTGAAAAAGAAGCCCCGATAGATATTTCAAATGTGGCCCTCTATAACCCTGAGACCCGCAAAGCCGATCGCGTCGGCTTCAAGGTTCAGGAAGATGGCAAAAAAGTAAGAGTGTTCAAGTCCAGCGGCGCTGCCGTTGATGGCTAACAGGGTAATTTGACATGGCCAGGCTGAAAGAAGTTTACAAGACTGAAATCGCACCCAAGCTCCAGCAAGAGCTGGGTCTTGCGAATGTAATGGATATTCCGCGGATCACCAAGATCACCCTCAATATGGGTGTGGGCGAGGCGCTCGCCGACAAGAAGACGCTGGAGAACGCCGTCAATGAGATGACGCTGATCTCCGGGCAGAAGCCGGTGATCACCAAGGCGCGCAAGTCGGTTGCGGGATTCAAGGTTCGCGAAGGCTGGCCAATTGGCTGCAAGGTCACCCTGCGTGCCGATCGCATGTACGACTTCCTGGAACGGCTGGTCAGCATCGCCATTCCCCGGATTCGCGATTTCCGCGGCATTAGCCCCAAGTCCTTTGATGGTCGCGGCAATTTTTCCATGGGTATCAATGAGCAGATCATTTTCCCGGAAATTGATTACGACAAGGTCGACGCGCTGCGCGGGATGGATATCACCATCACCACCACGGCAAGAACAGATGACGAAGGTCGCGCCTTGTTGAGGGCGTTCAACTTCCCGCTGAAGGGTTGAGGTAGAGACATGGCAAAGAGATCAATGATCGAGCGCGAACTGAAGCGCGCCAAGGCGGCTGCCAAATACGGCGCCAAGAGAGCCGAGCTCAAGGCAACCATCACCAGCGTCAGCGCGACCGACGAGCAGCGCTGGGAAGCCCAGGTCAAGCTCCAGAAGCTGCCCCGCGACTCCAGCCCAGTGCGCAAGCAGCGCCGTTGCCGGATCACCGGTCGCCCCCACGCCGTGTATCGCAAGTTCGGCCTGTGCCGCAACAAGTTGCGTGAGGCCGCCATGCGCGGTGATATCCCTGGCCTTGTAAAAGCCAGCTGGTAAGCGAGAGGAACTGATCCATGAGTATGCAAGATTCACTGGCTGATATGCTGACCCGCATCCGCAACGCCCACGGCAGACAGCGTCCCTCCGTGACCATGCCGTCATCCACCCTCAAGGTGTCCGTGGCGGAGGTGCTGAAGAGCGAAGGTTATATCAGCGATTTCAAGGTTAGCGACGGCGTCAAGCCCGAGCTGACCATTGAGCTCAAGTATTTCGAAGGCAAGCCGGTCATTGAAGAGATCAGCCGCTCCAGCCGTCCCGGACTGCGTTATTACTCCGGTGCCAAGGAACTGCCAAAAGTCAGGGGTGGCCTGGGTGTTGCCATCGTCTCCACCAGCAAGGGTGTGATGACCGACCGCGCTGCCCGTGCGGCTGGCGTTGGTGGCGAAGTGCTCTGCACTGTGTTTTAACAGCCGCATTTACGAAGAGATTGCCAAATGTCTAGAGTAGCGAAGAGTCCTGTAGAGCTCCCGACAGGAGTTGAAGTCAAACTGGAAGCTGATCAGATTTCGGTCAAGGGTAGCAAGGGAAACCTTTCGATGCTCATCAAGTCCGACGTCGTCATCAGCCAGGACGGGAACGTACTTAACTTTGTCCCGGCCAATGACGGTCAGCATGCGCACGCGTTGTCAGGCACCTATCGTGCCCTGGTAAACAACATGGTGCGCGGTGTTGCCGATGGTTTTGAGAGAAAGCTGCAACTGGTTGGCGTCGGTTACCGGGCCAACGCCCAAGGGGACAAGATCAATCTGACCCTGGGGTTTTCTCACCCCGTTGAGTATCAGTTGCCCGCAGGTGTCAGCGCCGAAACCCCGACCCAGACCGAAATCGTGCTCAAGGCAGCTGACAAGCAGCTGCTCGGCCAGGTGGCAGCGGAGATCCGCGCCTTCCGTCCGCCAGAGCCCTACAAAGGCAAGGGTGTACGCTATGCTGACGAAAATGTTCGTCGTAAAGAAGCGAAGAAAAAGTAACAGGTTCTGAGTATGAAAGACAAAAAGCAGTCCCGTATGCGCCGCGCTCTCCGTGCCCGTGTCAAAATTCGCGAGTTGGGATCAGTGAGGCTGACAGTTCATCGCACCCCGCGCCACATCTACGCCCAGGTGATTGCGCCCAGCGGCGACAGGGTCATCGCCAGTGCTTCGACACTGGACGAAACCCTGCGCTCGGGTGCCACTGGCAACATCGATGCCGCCCGCGCCGTTGGACAACTGGTGGCAGAACGTGCCAAGGAAGCCGGCGTTGCCAAGGTTTCCTTCGACAGGAGCGGCTTCAAATACCATGGCCGTGTGAAAGCGCTTGCTGATGCAGCACGTGAAGCTGGGCTTGAATTCTAAAGGTTGAGAAATGGCTAACAATCCAAGAGATGTAGATCCGAACGAAGGGCTGAAGGAAAAACTGGTTCAGGTGAACCGGGTTGCGAAAACCGTAAAAGGTGGCCGTATCTTCGCTTTCACAGCTCTCACCGTCGTCGGTGATGGCAATGGCCGCGTGGGCTTCGGTCGCGGCAAGGCGCGGGAAGTTCCCCAGGCCATTCAAAAGGCCATGGAAGCCGCCCGCCGCAATATGATCGACGTGGAACTGAACGGCACCACCATTCAGTACCCAACCAGGGCCAACCACGGTGCCTCGCGGATCTATATGTCGCCCGCATCCGAAGGTACTGGCGTAATCGCCGGTGGCGCCATGCGCTCCGTACTCGAACTGGCCGGTGTCCAGAACGTGCTGGCCAAGTGCTACGGCTCCACCAACCCGGTCAACGTGGTGCGCGCCACTTTCAAGGCGCTGAAGAGCATCAAGTCCCCGGAGCAAGTGGCTGCCAAGCGTGGTATGACCGCTGAAGACATCCAGGGCTGAGCCCAGGTTCAACAGGCAGGAATTGAAAATGGCTAATGCAAGCAAAATCAAAGTGACTCAGACCAAGAGCTCACACGGCCGGATCGCAGCCCATCGCGCCTGCGCCAGCGGTTTGGGTCTGAGGAGAATTGGCCACACCGTCGAGGTGGAGGATACCCCCTCCGTCCGCGGTATGATCAACAAGATTTTTTATATGGTTAAGGTTCAGGGAGAGTGATCATGAAGCTGAATACGCTGAGTCCGGCTCCCGGTCGCATCAAAGAAGGCAAGCGTCTCGGTCGCGGCATCGGCAGCGGTCTGGGCAAAACCGGTGGCCGTGGCCACAAGGGCCAGAAGGCCCGCTCCGGTGGTCGTGTGCGCCCCGGCTTTGAGGGTGGCCAGATGCCCCTCCAGAAGCGCCTGCCCAAGTTCGGCTTCAGCTCGCGGATTTCCCGCGTCAGTGCTGAGATCCGCACCTCGGAGCTCAACGCCGTCGCCGGTGACGTGGTCGACCTGAATGCTCTGCGCGCTGCGGGCCTGGTCAACGCCGCCATCCTGCGGGCCAAGATTTTCCTGTCCGGAACCATCGATCGCCCGCTCACCGTGAAGGGCCTGGGTGTGACCAAGGGTGCCCGCGAGGCCATCGAAGCCGCTGGCGGAAAAATTGAAGAGTAATCATCTCCATGGCTAGACCAGGCACCCTGCCAACGGGCGGTCAAAAAGGTTTGGGCGAGCTGTGGGCTCGCCTTCGCTTTTTGCTGCTGGCGATCGTGATCTATCGTATCGGCACCCATATTCCGGTGCCGGGCATCGATCCAGACAAGCTGGCACACCTGTTCGATCAGAACCAGGGCACCATTCTGGGGCTGTTCAATATGTTCTCCGGGGGCGCCCTGGAGCGGATGAGTATTCTTGCCCTGGGGATCATGCCGTACATTTCGGCGTCCATCATCATGCAGCTGTTGACAGCGGTGTCCCCCACCCTGGAGCAGCTCAAGAAGGAAGGGGACGCGGGACGTCGCAAGATCTCCCAGTACACCCGCTACGGCACTGTGGTGCTGGCCCTGGTGCAGGGCACGGGGATGTCCGTGGGGCTGGCTGGCCAGGGTCTGGCCTATCTGCCGGACATGACGTTTTATGTCATTTCCATCGTGTCCCTGGTGACCGGCGCCATGTTCATGATGTGGCTGGGCGAGCAGATCACCGAGCGGGGTATCGGCAACGGTATTTCAATGCTGATTTTCGCCGGTATCGTCGCCGGTCTGCCCTCGGCGGTCGGCCAGGCCTTTGAGTCTGCGCGGCAGGGTGATCTGCATATTCTCACCGTGTTGGTGGTTGCGGTGCTCGCTGTTGCCATTGTGTATTTTGTGGTCTTTGTCGAGCGCGGCCAGCGGCGTATTACCGTCAACTACGCCCAGCGCCAGCAGCAGGGTCGGCGGGCGGTGGGTGGTCAGCAGCAGAGCCATTTGCCCCTCAAGGTCAATATGGCGGGGGTTATTCCGGCGATTTTTGCCAGCAGCCTGTTGCTGTTCCCGTCCACCATCGCGACCTGGTTTGGCCAGGGCGCTGATGCGCCGGACTGGCTCCAGGATGTGGCCCTGGTTCTTGGGCCTGGTCAGCCGCTGCATATTCTGCTGTTCGCGGCGCTGATCATCTTTTTCTGTTTTTTCTACACGGCGTTGATGTTCAACCCCAAGGAAATTTCGGAAAACCTGAAGCGGGGTGGCGCCTATCTTCCCGGCATTCGCCCCGGTGAGAGTACGGCGCGGTATATTGACAGTGTAGTGACCAAGCTGACGGTGGTGGGCGGCCTTTATATCGCCGGTGTTTGCCTGATGCCCCAGTTTCTCAATGTGTATTTCAATGTGCCGTTCTACCTTGGCGGTACGTCGCTGTTGATTGCGGTTGTGGTGACCATGGATTTTATGGCCCAGGTTCAGTCCCACATGATGTCCCAGCAGTACGATTCACTGTTGAAAAAATCAAATCTAAAGGGTTTCGGCGGACGATAAACCGCCCTTTGTTCGAGGTATAGCAATGAAAGTTCGTGCATCAGTAAAGAAAGTCTGTCGCAATTGCAAGGTTATCAAGCGCAAGGGCGCCCTGCGGGTGATCTGCGCCAGTGAACCAAGGCACAAGCAGCGCCAGGGCTGATTAGCCGTGGCTGTTGATTTTGTAACCTATTGAGGCTATTATCTTGCGCCTTTTTTCGCTGGGGAAAAGGCGCGGTAGCGAAAATTTTAGAACAGTGGAGTAACACGAATGGCCCGTATTTCCGGTGTCAACATTCCCGACAACAAGCATGCGGTAATCTCGCTGACCTATGTATTTGGGATCGGTCGGACCAAGGCGAAAGGTATTTGCAAGGCAGTGGGTGTCGCTGAAAACACCAAGATTGCCGATATCGCCGACGACAAGATGGACGAGATCCGCAGCGAAGTCGCCAAGCACATGGTCGAAGGCGACCTTCGCCGTGAAGTGAACATGAACATCAAGCGCTTGATGGACCTGGGTTGTTACCGTGGGTTGAGGCACCGTCGTGGCTTGCCGCTGCGTGGCCAGCGCACCAAAACCAATGCGAGAACCCGTAAAGGTCCGCGCAAGCCTATCAAGAAATAAGCGGGCCACACGGCTGGCACTGTAAGCAAACCAGGTATTTTTATGGCTAAAGCACCGAGCAAGACAGTTCGCAAAAAAGCGAAAAGAACAGTGGTTGACGGCGTTGCGCATATTTTCGCATCCTTCAACAACACGATAATCACTATCACCGACCGCCAGGGCAACACCCTGAGCTGGGCCACTTCCGGGGGCTCGGGTTTCCGTGGCTCGCGCAAGAGCACACCGTTTGCCGCCCAGGTTGCCGCCGAGCGCGCCGGCCAGGCCGCGCAGGAGTACGGCCTGAAAAACCTCGATGTGATGGTCAAGGGCCCAGGCCCTGGTCGTGAGTCCGCTGTCCGCGCCCTGAACAATACCGGTTTCAAGATCACCAACATTACAGATGTGACGCCGATTCCCCACAATGGCTGTCGTCCGCCCAAGAAACGTCGCGTCTAACGAGGAACACCCCATGGCAAGATATATTGGTCCTACTTGCAAGCTTTCCCGTCGCGAAGGCACCGACTTGTTTCTGAAGAGCGGCATTCGCCCTCTGGAATCAAAGTGCCGTTCCGAGAGCGCTCCCGGTCAACACGGCCAGCGTCGTGGCCGGCTCTCCGATTACGGCGTTCAGCTCCGCGAAAAGCAGAAAGTTCGCCGCCTCTACGGCATTTTGGAAAAGCAGTTCCGCGGTTACTACAAGGAAGCTGCTCGCCGCAAGGGCGCCACCGGTGAAAACCTGCTGCAGTTGCTCGAGTCCCGTCTCGACAATGTCGCCTACCGCATGGGCTTTGGTTCCACCCGCGCCGAGGCCCGTCAGTTGGTGGCCCACAATGCGATTCTGGTGAACGGCAAGAAGGTCAATATTCCTTCCTATCAGGTACAGCCCGGTGATGTGGTCGCCATTCGTGAGAAGTCAAAAAAGCAACTGCGTATCCAGTCCGCTGTGCAGCTGGCCACCCAGCGCGGTTCCTCCGATTGGCTCGAAGTCGATGCCACCAAGCTGGAAGGCTCTTTCAAGCGCATTCCAGACAGAAGTGAACTGCCTTCTGAAATCAATGAAAACCT
Source organism: uncultured Porticoccaceae bacterium (assembly GCA_964637045.1). GTDB lineage: Bacteria > Pseudomonadota > Gammaproteobacteria > Pseudomonadales > Porticoccaceae > CAYXXZ01. The sequence goes on from CAZWUP010000001.1 coordinate 12,450, forward strand.
GATCGTGGAACTGTACTCCAAGTAAGGTTTTACATTCGGTACATTACACAGGTAACTCTATGCAATCTTCTGCGACTGAACTGCTGACACCGCGCACTATCGACGTAACAGATCTCGGTGTAAACCGCGCCAAAGTTGTTCTCGAGCCACTGGAGCGTGGCTTCGGTCACACCCTGGGTAATGCATTGCGCCGGATTCTGCTTTCCTCCATGCCGGGGTTTGCCATCACTCAGGTGGAAATCGACGGTGTCGAGCACGAGTACAGCACCCTCGAGGGCGTCCGCGAAGACGTCATCGAAATTCTGCTCAACCTGAAGGGCGTGGCCCTGGTGGTCCACGGCAAGGATGAGGTTGAAATTTCCCTCAATGCCACGGGTCCGGGTACGGTCACCGCCGGCGATATCCAGCACGACAGCTCGGTGGAGATCCGCAATCCCGATCACGTCATTGCCAATATCACCGGCAACGCCAAGCTCAATATGCGCCTGCGTGTGGAGCGCGGCCGGGGCTACCAGCCCGCCGACGCCCGCATCAGCGACGACGAGGAGACCCGCTCCATCGGCCGCCTCCAGTTGGATGCCAGCTTCAGCCCGGTGCGCCGCGTGGCCTATGTGGTGGAAGCCGCCCGTGTCGAGCAGAGAACCGACCTCGACAAGCTGATTATCGACCTGCAAACCAATGGCACCATCGAACCCGAGGAAGCCATTCGCCGCGCAGCGACCATCCTCCAGCAGCAGTTGGCGGTATTTGTCGACTTCGAGAGCGAGCGCACCTCGGAGCCCGAGCACAAGGAAGACGAGATCGATCCTATCCTGCTGCGCCCGGTGGACGATCTCGAACTCACCGTGCGGTCCGCCAACTGTCTCAAGGCCGAGAGTATTTATTACATCGGTGATCTTATCCAGCGCACTGAAGTCGAGCTGTTGAAGACTCCAAACCTGGGCAAGAAATCCCTTACCGAGATCAAGGACGTGCTCGCGTCCCGCGGTCTTTCCCTCGGTATGCGCCTGGAGAACTGGCCGCCGGCCAGCCTCAAGAAGCGCGAAGGCGAGAGCCTCTGAGGTTAGTATTGAATTGAGGCCGACTCCGGTCGGGGCAAACAACATTGCTGCGATAGCAACAGTTACAGGACATAGCCATGCGTCACCGTTATAGTGGAAGAAAACTCAACAAGACAGGTACCCACCGTCGCGCCATGTTTCGCAACATGATCGCCTCCCTTGTTGAGCACGAAGTTATCAAGACCACCCTGCCCAAGGCCAAGGAGCTGCGCACCTTTGCCGAGCCCATGATCACCCTGGCCAAGACCGACAGCGTCGCCAATCGCCGCCTGGCGTTTGACCGCCTGCGCAGCAAGCAGGCGGTGGGCAAGCTGTTCACGGACCTGGGTCCCCGCTACCAGGCGCGTCCCGGCGGTTATATCCGTATTCTCAAATGCGGCTACCGCACCGGTGACAAGGCGCCCATGGCCTATGTGGAGCTGGTGGATCGGCCGGCCGACGCCGTCGCCCATGAAGTGTCAGACGACGAATAAGCCGCTGTCTGGACAATAAAAAAGCCGACCATGTCGGCTTTTTTATTGTCCGCAGGAAAGGTGGTGGTAGTGTTCGTTGGCGAGGGACATCAGGCGCAGGCGCCCGCCCCACACGCAGCCGGTGTCGAGGGCAAACAGGTCGGGCTCCGGGGTAACCCCGTTGAGGGAGGCCCAGTGGCCGAATACGATCTTCGCGCCCCGAGTCCTTCTCTCCCGATGGGCGAACCACGGCAGATAGCCGACGGGACCTGTGGCGGGGTTTTGCTTGCTCGCCAGATCCAGGGTGCCATCGCCAGTGCAGTAGCGCATGCGGGTCAGATAGTTGGTGATACAGCGCAGGCGGCTGCTGCCCTCCAGATCGTCAGCCCATCGCCTCGGCTCATTGCCATACATTTCCCGGAAAAAGGCCTTGCTTGGCCCCGCGGCGGCCAGCGCCCCTTCCACCTCCCGGGCATGGGCGGCGGCGTCGGCGATGGACCACTGGGGGGGGATGCCGGCGTGCACCATGGTGTAATCCCCGTGCTGTAGCAATAGCGGTTGGGGCTGCAGCCAGTGGAGGATCCGCTGGCGATCCGGGGCGTTGAGGATCTCCCCCAGGGTGTCCTTGTGGGTGGGAGCGCGGAGGCCGCGAGCCACTGCAAGCAGGTGGAGGTCGTGGTTGCCGAGCACGGTGCGGAAGCTGTCCCCCAGGGACATGCAGTAACGCAGGGTTTCCAGGGACTGGGGGCCGCGATTGACCAGGTCGCCCACTGCCCACAGGTCGTCTGCCCCGGGGTTGAAGTGAACCTGGTGGAGCAGCTTCTCCAGGCACGAGAAGCAGCCCTGGATGTCGCCGACGACATAGACAGTCACTGGATCTTGCCCCTCAGTTGACGATCCCGGGTACCGCCAGCAGAAAGGCCTTGATGGGGGCGGTAAACTGGCTTTTGTCCATGGCCTCCATCTGGTAGGACCCCTCCATGGTGCCCACCAGGGTATCCAGCACAGCGTAGCTGGAGTAGTGGTAGTTGGCGCCGGGCTTGATCACCGGCTGCTCGCCAATGACCCCCAACCCCTTCACCTCGCGGCGGGTGCCATTGCCGTCGGTAATGATCCAGTGGCGGCTGATGAGTTTGGCCGCCTCGCTACCGGTATTGGCAATGGTGACATGGTAGGCAAAGGTGTATTTATCCTTGTCCGGCTGGGACTGGGCCACCAGGTACTCGGGTTTTACGCTGACGCGGATTTCTGCACTCATCTCTGCTGGTCCAACTCGTTGCTCAGGGTGACAAACTGGGAAATGGTAAGCACCTCGGGGCGAAGGGACAGATCGATGCTCAACACATTGAGATCCCAGTCCCCGGGCAGTTGCTTGAGGGTGTTGCGCAGGGTTTTTCGCCGCTGCTGAAAAGCTGTTTTAACCAGAGTCTCGAAAAATCTGTTATCCCTTGCCCGTTGCTCGCTATCCGGCCTGGGAATCAGGCGCACGATGGCGGACTCCACCTTGGGGACCGGGCGAAATGCACTCGCTGGCACGTTGAACAGGTGACATACCTCACAGTAGTACTGAACGATAACACTTAACCGGCCATAGGTCTTGCTGCCCGGGGCCGCCGCCATTCTGTCCACCACCTCCTTTTGCAGCATAAAGTGCATGTCCCGGATCCCACTGGCGTAGTTCAGCAGGTGAAACAGCAGGGGTGTGGAGATATTGTAGGGCAGGTTGCCCACCACCCGCAGGGGTTGTGGGAGCTGGCTGAAATCGAACGCCAGGGCGTCCCCCAGGTGGAGGACAAAGCCGCTGTTGTCGGCAAACCTGCGGCCCAGCAGGGCGGCCAGGTCGCGATCCACCTCCACCGCATGCAAGCGCCCGCCACGGGCCAGGAGCGGACCTGTGATGGCGCCCTGGCCGGGGCCGATCTCCACCAGGTTGTCCCCGGGAGCCGGTCGTATGGCGGCGATAATATTGTCCACCACCTGGGTGTCCACCAGGAAGTTCTGGCCAAAACGCTTGCGCGCCTGATGATTGTCGATCTGGTTCACGAGTGTGCCTCGGCCATGGTGTGTGCCCAGTGGATGGCTTCAGCGAGGCTGCCGCTGTCACCCCGGCCAGTGCCGGCCAGGTCCAGAGCGGTACCGTGGTCCACGGAGGTGCGGATAATGGGCAACCCAAGGGTGATGTTCACTGCCCGGCCAAAGCCCTGGTATTTAAGCACCGGCAGGCCCTGATCGTGGTACATGGCCAGCACCGCATCGCCGTCCCTGAGGTTGTTGGGTGTGAACAGGGTGTCGGCGGGAAAGGGGCCGCCAACATCGATCCCTTCACTGCGCAACTGCTCCAGAGCGGGGATGATGATATCGATTTCCTCCCGTCCCAGGTGGCCGCTCTCACCGGCGTGGGGGTTGAGGCCGCAGACCAGTATCCGCGGTGACGGCAGGGCAAATTTTGCCTTCAGGTCCGCGGCCAGGATTCGCGTAACCGCCATCACCAGCTCCCCCGTGATGGCGTCGGCCACCGACCGCAGGGGCAGGTGGGTGGTCACCAGGGCGACCCGGAGTTGGCGGGTGGCGAGCATCATCACCACCAGTGGTGTTGCCGTGAGGGCCGCCAGATACTCGGTGTGGCCGCTGAAGGGCATCCCGGCGTCGTTGATAACCGCCTTGTTCACCGGCCCGGTCACCAGGCCCGCGACCCGGCCCTGCTGACAGTCAGCTACCGCGTGATCAAGGGTGGCGAGCACATAGTGGGCATTGGCAGGGTCCAGGCGGCCGGGGACTGCCGGTCGGGCCAGGGGGACAGGGTGAATGGCGAGTTCGCCAGCGGCAGTAGGCCGGCCATCGGGATCCTTGAGGCGAAGAGGGAGACCGAGGAGCCGCGCCCGGCTGGTGAGCAGGTCGGGGTCGGCATAGGCCACCAGCTCGCAGGCCTGGGGCGCCTGGGCCAGGCGCAGCAGAAGGTCGGGACCTATGCCCGCCGGTTCCCCCGGAGTGACTGCCAGGCGCATGGTGTGGCGCTGATCAGAGTTTGATTTCGACGTAGGCCTTGTCCCGTATTTCCTGCAACCACAGCTGCAGCTCCTCGTCGAACTTCCGCTGACGGAGGATGTTCTCGGCCTGGGCGCGCTTGATGTCTTCGCTGAAATCCTGGTTTCTGCGCTCGGTGACTTGCAGGATGTGCCAGCCAAACTGGGTGCGAAACGGATCGGAGACGATATTCAGCGGCATGTTGTTCAGCACTTCCTCGAACTGGGGTACAAATTTCCCCGGCAGGGACCAGCCCAGCTCGCCGCCACTGAGGGCCGAGCCGATATCCTCCGAGTGCTGCCGTGCCATTTCCGCAAAGTCGGCACCGTTGCGGATCTGTTCGGCGATCTTCTCTAGCTCGATACGGCTGACCTCGTCGTCGCGAATCTCGTTGGGCTTGAGGAGAATATGGCGGACGAAACTTTGGGTAATCACCTGCTTTTCGGCGCCGCGGCGATCGTAGAGCTTGAGCAGGTGAAAGCCGGCATCACTGCGAATGGGGGCGGAGACGTCGCCGGGCTGAAGCTCACGGACCACGGGGACGAAGACCTCCGGCAGCTGGGTAGACCTGCGCCAGCCCAGGTCGCCCCCCTGGAGGGCGCTCTGGTCGGCGGAGTTGGCAATGGCCAGCTGACGGAAGTCGGCACCGTCCCGCAACTCGGCAAGCAGGCCTTCGACCCTGGCCTGGGTGGCTGCGATCTCCTCGGCGCTGGCGGCGGGGGACAGGGGAATCAGAATATGACCCAGGGCCACTTCGGGGGAGTTCCACACCTGGGCTTCTTCGGACGCCAGGAAGTTGTCGATCTCCTGATCGGTGACCACGATGCGGCGGTTGACCTGGGCCTCCTGGACCTGGTTGATCATCATCTCCATCATCATCTGCTCCTTGATGACCTCAATGGACATGCCTTCCTGGGCGGCCTGGGCGATAAAGTCGTCGGTGGTCATACCCTGTTGACGGGCGATGCGGGCCACCGCCTGGTTGAGTTCGGAGTCGGAGATGCGGATGCCGCCCCGCAGGGCCATGGCAATCTGGATGCGTTCCTGGATCAGCCGGTCCAGAACCTGGGGCGCCAGCACCTCCCGGGGGGGCGGTTCGGTGCCCGACTGCTTGATGCGGGCGTGGATGGTTTCCACCCGCTCGTTGAGTTCGCTGGCCATCACCACATCGTTGTCGACCACGGCGACGACACTGTCGAGGAGGCGGATTTCCGCCAGGGCGGGGAGGGCGAGCAGTGCCGCGGCAAGGGTGATGCAGCAGCGGACGAAAGCGTGATTGAGAGAATTTTTAAACATGAATCAATTTTCCGGGGGTTGATAGCCGTAAATGCCTTCACGGAGAATGTTGTCGACGCGCTTGCCGGTACCGGCCAGGCCGCGGAACTGAATCTGGAAGAAGACACCGTTGTTATGGGTCAGATCCTCGTCGCCGATAATATAGTTGTCGTCCCTGTCGATCCAGCGCCGGGCGACGATGCTGGCACGCCAGCAACAACTGGCATATTCGAGTCCCGCAAAGACCTCGAGTTCCTGGTTGGTGCGCAAATCCTGGTTGTAGCGACCGAGGATGGTCCAGCTGGCGCTTATCGGGATCGCCAGGGAAAAGTCCGCCTGGTCGATATCGGCGCGCACAAACTGGTTGCCCAGCAGGACATTTTCCCGCCTGGTATAGCGGTAGCTGAAGTTGAAAACCGTGTCATTTTGATTGTTGTAGCGCAGGCTCAGGTTGCCCTTGTTGATTCTGTCCCCATCCTCGTTGGTGAGCAGATCCGCCTGATAGCGCCAGTTGTCGGCGAAGACCCCGCCAAGTTCCGCGGCGATATCCGAGGAGTCGCGGCTCAGCTCCGAGGTGTCCTGGGGCACCAGGGTCACCCGCCGGTCGGCCATGTAGTACACCTGGCCGATACTGAAGCGGATCAGTTCCTCGCCGGTGCCGGCATTGATCCGCCTGGAGGTGATACCCAGGGTGACCTGCTCGGTATCACCGATGCGGTCGCCGCCGGAGAAGCGGTCGTCGCGGAACAGCTGATGGTAGCCAAAGGTGAGATCCGAGGTGTCGAAGTTTGGAAATGCCGACTGGTCCTTGTGGCTGGCGTTGAGGTAGTAGAGCCTGGGCTCCAGGGTCTGGATATGGCCGGTGGCCCGGGTGTGGTCGCGCTCGAAGTAGAGCCCGGTATCCAGGGAGGTGACCGGCACCAGGATGTCGGGTCGCTGCGCACTCTGGTTGAGCAGGGGGTTGTCCAGGTCGTAGGCCACGTACTTGGCGGTGAGGGCGGGCTTGAAAAAGCCCCACAGCCACTCCTTGTCCCAGGTCAGGGAGTAGTCTGCCCGCAACCTGGCGCCGGTGACCGTGGTATTTTTGCTGTCCGTCGTCAGCGGGGTGCCGGAGCCAAAGACATCGTCCTGGCTGTGGTCAAAGTTGACGTAGTTTTGCTTGAGGGTCAGGACGATGTCGGAATCCCTCAGGCGATAGTGGCCGTTGGCGTCCACTCTGGGGACCTGCTGGTACTGTTCCAGACCGTTGACGATCAGGGTTTCAAACTCCTGGGCCTGGACCGCCAGGTCCCAGTTGTCGGTCAGATAGCCGAGCTTCAGCTGCTGGTTGAGGTGGCTGGTGCTGCTCACCGCCAGGGTGGCGCTGTCGATGTCGCGAAAATAATCGATATCACTGACATCGCTGTAATCCACCAGGGTGCTCCAGCGGGCGCCCCAGCCCCCTTGGTGCTGAAGGCTGGCAGTCCAGCGGCTGTCGCCCTCGTGGAGCGAGGGGCTGCCGGAGCCGCCCTTGTCATCCGGGAGATAGCCGCCGGTGAGGGCGGTGGCGGCCCGGGTGGACAGGTGGCGCAGCTCCACCTCCGCCATGGCGCCCCGCTCCTGAATATACCTGGGGGTGAGGGTGGCGTCGTAGTTGGGGGCCAGGTTGAGGTAGATGGGTTGGGCGTAGTCCAGGCCGTTGTCATTGCCGGTGAAAATGGTGGGAAACAGCAGGCCGGTGGCGCGGTTGTCCGATACCGGAAAGCGGATCCAGGGCAGGTAGACAACCGGCACATCGCGGACGTTGAGACGCATATTGCGGGCCGTCGCCATCATGCTCGCGGTGTCGATATCCACCGAGGAGGCCCGCAGCTGCCAGCTGTTGCTCCCCGGCTCGCAGGTGGTGTAGGTCACATCGTCGATATAGATGCGGTTTTCCTCGGGTCGGCTCAGGCGGCCGGCTTCGCCTCGCACACCGGAGTCGTGCAACACGAAAACCACGTCCTGCACAGCCACCTGCCCGGATTCCAGATTGACGTTGGCAGTGTCCCCGGTGAACAGCACCCCGGGCTCGCGAAAGGTGACATTGCCCTCCAGCTTGACTGTGCGCTGGTCCTGGTCGAGCTCTGCGCGGTCGCTGCGAACCTGGCGGTAACCCTGGGACACCTGGACATCTCCCTCCAGGGTGGCGGTTCTGCCCTGGGCTTCGGTGCTGTCGGCGCTGACTCGCAGGGCAGAGCCTTCGGGAGAGCGGGCGCTGTCGGGGTAATCCCGAGGGGGGTCCAGATAGGCGCCACAGCAGTTGGGACGCACCCGCGATCTCTGGTCTTCCCTCAGCTGGTCGATCGTCACCCAGTCGAGGTTGGTGGAGGGCGCCACCCGCGGGTCGTTGTCGGCGGCAGATCCGGCGGCCGGTGGTGACGAATCACTTTGGCAGTCCTGGTAGTCGGCGGCACCGGGGTCACAGCTCGCGGGGGGCTCAGCCGCGCCGCTGTGGGCGGCGAGTCCGGCGGACAAGGCCAGTGAATACTTCAAGGCGGTAAAGAGCGGCTTGCGCCTGCCGAGCCAGAGGGAACCCATTGCTAATTTTGTCCGTGTCGATCGCTGTGATTTTGCAACGGGGGATTCTACCCCAAAGTTGGCCCAAGGAGGGGAGTCGCTGGTCAAGCCGATGCCCAGTTGCGCTAGAATGCGGTTTTTCTCCCTCGGGTCGAGTATGGAAAAGAAGGCGGCGCTGGCAGCATGGGTTGCCGATTATCTCCCCCCGGGGTTCGCCCTCGGGCAACCTGTGGAACTGGCGGCAGTCACCGGCGATGCGGGTTTCCGGCAGTATTTTCGGGTCAATTCCCACCCGACGCTGATTGCCGTATACGCCCCCCCCAGCCACGAGGACGTGCCGGCCTTTGTCGCCAAGGACCTGGCCATGAAGGCCGCCGGGGTGGGGGTGCCGGAGGTCTATGCCGTGGACTATGGCCAGGGCTTTATACTGCAGCAGGATCTGGGGCACCAACTGCTGCTGCCCCTGTTGACGGCGGACTCCGCTCCCCGGTTGTATCGGGTGGCGGAGCGGGAGCTGGAGAAAATTCAGCAGGTGGCGCCGGACCCGGCGGTCTTCCCACCCTATGATCGCGCGACCCTGAACCGTGAAATGGCGCTGTTTCCCGAGTGGTTCGTCACCAGGCTGTTGGGGGTGACCCTGGCTGCGGCGGATACCGCGCTCCTCGCCCGGCTTTTTACCCTGCTGGAGGATGCGGCACTGGCGCAGCCCAGGGTGGTGGTGCACCGGGACTACCACTCCCGCAACCTGCTGGTGGGGGCCGACGGCAGCCTCGGGGTGATCGACTTCCAGGACGCCCTGGTGGGGCCGTTCAGCTACGATCTGGTATCTCTGCTGAAGGACTGTTATATTCGCTGGCCGGCAGCACTGGTCCGGGAGCGGGCGCTGGCATTTCTTGAACAGCGCGCCAGGGCTCTCGGGCTGCACGGCCTGGAAGGCGGCGAACTGCTGCGGTGGTTCGACCTTATGGGCCTTCAGCGTCACCTGAAGGTGCTGGGTATTTTTGCCCGACTCTGGTTGCGGGATGGCAAGCCGGGGTACCTCTCCGACTTGCCCCTGGTGTTGCGCTACACCCTGGAGGTGGCGCAGGATTACCCCGAACTGGAGTTCTTCACCCACTGGTTTACTGAGCGTCTGCACCCCTGTCTGCCAGGGCAACCCTGGTACCGGAGCTGGCAGTCCGCTGGAGCATAACCCTATGAAAGCAATGATTCTGGCGGCCGGTTTTGGCGAGCGCCTGCGACCACTGACCGAAAAGACCCCCAAGCCCCTGCTGTTGGTGGGTGGCAAGCCCATCATTCAGTACCACATCGAGAACCTGGCGGCGGCCGGGGTCCGGGAGATCGCCATCAACACCTCCTGGTTGGGGGAGATGATCGAGTCCTACCTGGGGGATGGCTCCAGGTTCGGCGTCGAAATCCACTGGTCCCGGGAGCACGAGCCCCTGGAAACCGGGGGCGGCATTCGCCGGGCCCTGCCCTTTCTGGGTTCGCAGCCCTTTCTGGTGGTCAATGGCGATGTCTGGACCGATTACCCCCTCGACAGCCTGGTGGATCGGGACTGGCCGGAGGACACCGATGCCCACCTGGTACTGGTGCCCAATCCCCCGTTCAAGGCGGTGGGCGACTTCAGTCTCGACGCCGAACAGCGGGTGCGCTATCCCCTGGAGGGGGAGCGCAGCTATACCTTCAGCGGCATCAGCATGATGCGGCCGGAGATCTTCGCCCTCTATCCCTCGGCCTCCGAAAAGTTCCCCATCCGCAATGTGCTGGAGAGCAGTATCCGCGCCCTGTCCATCACCGGCGAGGTCTATCAGGGGCAGTGGTGGGATGTGGGTACCGTGGAGCGCCTGGATATGCTCAATACCCTGCTCTCCGGCAAATTGGTGGACGTGTCCAAAAAGCCCAGGCTCAGGCCACAAATCGCCTGATAATTATTGCCATCTTCTCTACAATGACACCCCTGTAAACTCATTCCCCGGATCCCCTCTGGACCCCGGGTTATCCGCGACTTTTTGTGAGGGCTTATGTTCACTTCCCTGGAAACTCTGCCACCCGATCCCATTCTCGGCCTGACTGCGCTGTACAAGGCAGACCCCCGCACCACCAAGATCGACCTGGGGGTCGGCGTCTACAAGGATGAGGCGGGCAACACCACGGTAATGAGGGCGGTCAAGGCCGCGGAACAGCAGTTTTTTGCCCTTGAGGACAGCAAGAGTTACATCGCCCAGGTGGGTGTGGAATCCTTCAACGCCGGCATTGTGGAATTGATCCTCGGCGCCGGTCACTCGGCCCTCAAGGACAGCAGAACCCGGGCGGTGATGACCCCGGGGGGCACCGGCGCACTGCGTCTCGGTGGCGAACTGATCGCCCGCATGAATCCCGACGCCACCGTGTGGGTGGGGGACCCCACCTGGGCCAACCATATTCCCGTACTCAAGGGCGCCGGGCTCAGGCTGGCCACCTATCCCTACTACGAGAAGCAGAATGCGGCGGTGCTGTTCGACGCCATGATGGCGGCCCTGGAGCAGGCGGCGGCCGGTGACGCGGTACTCCTCCACGGGTGCTGCCACAACCCCTGTGGCGCCGACCTCAGCCGCGACCAGTGGCAGGCCATCGCCGAGCTGGTGGTGCGCAAGGGCCTGCTGCCCTTTGTCGACCTGGCCTACCAGGGCTTCGGCACTGGCCTGGAAGACGACGCCTACGGCGTCCGCCTGCTGGCGGACCAGGTGCCCGAGCTGCTGGTGGCCAGTTCCTGCTCGAAAAACTTCGGCCTCTACCGGGAGCGCACCGGTGCCCTGCTAACCATTGCCCAGGGCGAGGACAAGGCCGTTGCCGCCCAGTCCCATGTCGCCCATATCGCCCGCGCCATTTACTCCATGCCCCCGGCCCACGGCGGCTTTCTGGCGGGGATGATTTTCAGCGACGCCTCACTGCGCAGCCAGTGGGAGGACGAGCTCACCGCCATGCGCAATCGGATGAACGATCTGCGCTCCCTGTTTGTGCGCAAGATGACGGAAAAGGGTTCGCCAGTGGACTTTTCCTTTATCGAGAAGCAGTTCGGGATGTTCTCCTTCCTCGGCATCAATGGCGATCAAATCAAGCGCCTGCGGGATGACTACGCCATCTATATCGTCGGCTCCAGCCGCATCAATGTGGCGGGAATCAGCGAGTCCGGTATCGACTATCTGACGGATGCCCTGGTCAAGGTGCTCACCGACTAGCGGTTGGGGGGCACAGAGCGGGTTGCCCGCAGGTCCGACAATCAGGCCAGCGCCGGGGCACCTTCCGCGCTGGGTTGACGGGAGAGGCCCGCCAGCAGATATCAGCTGTTGCTCACTGGCCTGGATTTTGCGGCAGCAGGGGACTTCCGCGCGGGTTTGCGCGCCGGGGCAGTCTTGGGTCGCGGAGGCTGGGGGGTCCCCGCTTTTTTGGCGGTCCTGGACTTCGCGGGCTGCCGGGCCGGTGCGGGCTTGCGGGGCGAAGCGGGCTCGGCGGCGGGTTCAGCGGCGGAGGGCGGCTGTTTCCCCTTGGCAGCCTTGGTGGCGGTGCCCTTGCCCTGGGTTTCCAGGGGCTCGATAAAATCCATGGCCAGGGAGAAGCTCTGGCGCACAAAATCCAGCAAACGGTCGTAATTGGCGTCGCTGAGGTGGCGGGCCGACTCCCGGGAGCGATAGATATTGATGAACTTGATCTCCCGCTCCAGGGTGATCAGCATTTTTTCGATGCCGGTGATACGCAGGATCTGCCACAGCCAGGGCGCGTATTCGCGGCTGAAATTGACCACAAAGGAAAAGGGGTCGTTGCGGGAGTAGAACGAGCCCAGGCGGAACAGGATGTCCAGGGTGATCGGCGAGCGCCCCTCCTCCACCGCGCGGAGAATATCCGGGTTGTCGATGTCCACCGCCTTGGCCAGGTCGTCCAGGGTCAGCCCGGCCACCTGGCGCATATCCTTCAGATAACCCCCGGCCTTGCCCACCTGCTCCATATACTCCGGCGCCTTGAGCAGCATGTCGAGGAGATTTCCCGACTGCCCCGCCGCCCGGGCAAAGGTCTGGCTGGCCAGGCCCGGCAGGGTCTTGATCAGGCTGTCCAGGCTCAAGCCCCCCAGCAGGCCCCGTTCGGCGCCCACCTTGCCCTTGGTGTTGTCGCTTTTTGCCATCACAAAGCTCCAGGTGAAGAAGTACCAGAGCAATGTACGCCCTTGGAAGTTGATATGCCAGAGTTCGGGGACAGGGTATCATTTTCCGCCAAACCCGCAGCGACAGAGCATCACAGGAGAATTATGGATTCCATAGACTGGCAACAGACCCTGGCGGCAATCTGGCGGCCGCGGGCCGCCAGATTGCGCCCGGTGCGCCGCCTGGACCCCATCACCCTCGATCAGTTGCTGGGCATCGATTCCCAGAAACAGGCCCTGGTGGCAAACACCAAAACCTTTCTCGCAGGGGGCGCGGCAAACAACGCCCTGCTGTGGGGCAGCCGGGGCACCGGCAAGTCTTCCCTGATCAAGGCCCTGCTCAACAACTTTGGCAGCCAGGGCTTGCGGGTGGTCGAGATCGACAAGGACGACCTGGTGGATCTGCCGGAGATTGTCGACGACCTTCGCGATCTGGCGCAAAAATTTATCGTCTTTTGCGACGACCTGTCCTTTGAGGAGGGCGAGGGGGGCTACAAGCACCTGAAGAGTGTGCTCGAGGGCTCCATTGAGCTGCCCCCGGAAAACGTCCTGGTCTACGCCACATCCAATCGCCGCCACCTGATCCCCGAGCGGATGGCGGACAATCGCGATGTGCATATTGTCGATGGCGAGTTGCACTACTCGGACGCCATCGAGGAAAAGCTGTCCCTGGCGGACCGTTTCGGGCTGTGGCTGTCGTTCTACCCCTGTGACCTGCGCCAGTTCCTGGCCCTGGTGGACGCCCTGTTTCCCGAGGTTGCCGACCGCGACGCACTGCATCTGAAGGCCCGCCAGTTCGCCCAGGTGCGGGCGTCCCGCAGCGGGCGCACCGCCCGGCAGTTTTATCTCAGCACGCGGGGGGCGACCTTTTAGTCAGGCAGTCCGGCCAACCGTTGGCGAATCTGTGCTTCTATCCCCTCGGCGTCCAGGCCGCAGGTGGCCAGTTGGGCACCGCGGCTGGCGTGATCGACAAAGATGTCGGGCAGGCCCAGCTGGAGGATGTTCGGCGCTCCCCCGGCGCGGTGTAAAAATTCACTGACGGCGCTTCCCGCCCCCCCCATCAGCGCGCTTTCTTCCAGGGTGACCAGCAGCGGGTGACTGGCGGCGAGGCGGGCGGTCAGCTCGGTGTCCAGGGGTTTGACAAAGCGCATGTCGGCGACGGTGGCATCCAGGGCTTCAGCGGCGGCCATGGCGGCGGGCAGCAGGGTGCCGAAGTTGAGGATGGCCACCCGGGGGTGGGCCGCTGCCGCCCGGCGCCGGATTACACCCCTGCCCAGGGGCAGGGCAGTCATTTCCGGGACAATCCGCTGTCCGGGTCCCGTACCCCTGGGGTAGCGCACCGCCGCTGGGCCCTGGTGGATATAGCCGGTGTACAGCAACTGGCGGGTTTCGTTCTCATCGCTGGGGGTCATTACCAGCATATTGGGTACACAGCGCAGGTAGCTGAGGTCAAAGGCGCCGGCGTGGGTGGCACCGTCTTCCCCCACCAGTCCCGCACGGTCAATGGCGAACAGCACATCCAGGTTCTGCAGGGCCACGTCGTGGATCAGCTGGTCGTAGGCCCGCTGCAGAAAAGTCGAGTAGATGGCCACCACCGGTTTTTTGCCCTCACAGGCCAGGCCCGCCGCCAGGGTCACCGCATGCTGTTCGGCGATGGCCACATCGTGGAAGCGCTCGGGAAACTCCTCGGCAAACTTCAGCATCCCGGAACCCTCACACATCGCCGGGGTGATTGCCACCAGCCGTTGGTCCTTTTCCGCCATATCCCGCAGCCAGTCACCAAACACATCCTGGTATTTGGGCTTGGCGATGGGCGGTGGCGATTTCTCCTCCCCCTTGGGCTCGATCTTGGTGAAGGCGTGGTAGCCGATGGGGTCTTCCTCGGCGGGTACGAAGCCCTGGCCCTTGCGGGTGATCAGGTGGAGGAAGATCGGCCCCTGCAGGTCCTTGAGGTTGTCCAGGGTCTGCACCAGCAGGGGCAGGTCGTGGCCGTCGAGGGGGCCGATATAGTTGAAGCCCAGCTCCTCGAAAATAATTCCCGGGGCCACCATGGCCTTGAGGTGCTCCTCGGTCTTGCGCACGAAGGCGGAGGCGGAGGGGATCGCCTTCAGCACCTTTTTGCCGCCCTCGCGAATATTGTTGTAGAAGCGGCTGGACCAGATCTTGGAAAAATAGGTGGCCAGCCCCCCCACATTCTTGGAGATCGACATGTTGTTGTCATTGAGGATCACCAGCAGATTGGCGTCGGTATGGGCGCTGTGGTTGAGGGCCTCAAAGGCCATGCCGGCGGTCATCGCGCCGTCGCCAATAATGGCCACCACCCGGCGATCCAGGTTATCCAGCCGCGCCGCCAGGGCCATGCCCAGGGCCGCGCTGATGGAGGTGCTGGAGTGGCCGACGCCAAAGGTGTCGTACTTGCTCTCATTGCGCTTGGGGAATCCCGACAGGCCGTGCTCCTGACGAATGCCGGGCAGGGCCTCGCGGCGGCCGGTCAGTATTTTGTGGGGGTAGGTCTGGTGCCCCACGTCCCACACCAGGCGGTCGGTGGGGGTGTTGAACACATAGTGGAGGGCAATGGTGAGCTCCACCACCCCCAGCCCGGCACCAAAATGTCCCCCGGAGCGGCCCACGGAAAACAACAAGTAGGCCCGCAGCTCGTCCGCCAGTTCCACCAGCTGGTCGTGGTCGAGAAGGCGCAGGTCAGCGGGTGAATCGACACGGTCGAGCAGTGGCGTATCCGGCCTGGTCAGCGGAATGTCGGTAAATTTTCTAGCCATGGTGCTGCCGTAGTGCCTGTGGCCGCGATTTTACACGAAAACGCCGCCCCTCTGGTGCTGAGAGCAGTCCGCACATCAGTGGCTGCGCTCGACGATGAAGTTGGCAATATCCTCCAGTACCTGGCCCCGAGGGCCCAGTTCCCGGGCCTCGCACAGAGCCGCTTGGTAGAGTTCCGCCAGCTTGAGCTTGGCCCCGTCCACCCCCAACAGGGAGGTGTAGGTGGGCTTGTTGCGCGCCAGATCCGCGCCCTGGCGTTTACCCAGGGTGGCGGTGGAGCTTTCCACATCGAGAATATCGTCCTTGACCTGAAAGGCCAGGCCCACGGCTGTGCCATACCTCCTGAGGATATCCAGGTCGACATCGCCGACCGCACCCGAGGAGACCGCACCCATCAGGATGCTGGCGCTGATCAGGGCGCCGGTCTTGTGGCGGTGCATCTGTTCCAGTTGGCTCAGATCCAGGCTCTGGTTGACGGCCTGCAGGTCCATGGCCTGGCCGCGGACCATGCCGCGGGCGCCGGAGGCCTCCGCCAGCAGCTGGATCAGCCGCAGCTGAGTGTCCGCGGCGCCCACCGTCCCGGGGAGGGGCTCGGCGAGCACGGCAAAGGCCAGGGTTTGCAGGGCATCGCCGGCGAGAATGGCGGTGGCTTCATCAAAGGCGATGTGGCAGGTGGGTTTGCCCCGGCGCAGGTCATCGTTGTCCATCGCGGGCAAATCGTCGTGGATCAGGGAGTAGGCGTGAATCAGCTCAAGGGCCGTGCCGGAGCGGCGGGTGAGGTCGTTGACGGGGCCGAAGATCGCCGCTGTGGCGTAGCACAGGGCCGGGCGAATCCGCTTGCCGCCACTGAGGACGCTGTAGGCCATGGCCTCCCGCAGGCTGTCCCCGGGCAGCGCGGCGATACAGCGCTGCAGCTGTGCCTCGACCTCCCGCTGGTAGTCGCTGAGGACGCTGGAGACTGGGCTGGGCATCAGGGTTCTTCGGGCGCCGAGAAGTCGGTACTGATGGCTTCATCCCCAGGTCCCCGGGTGAGGAGGCTGACCTTTTGCTCCGCCTCCTGTAGTGCCTCCTGGCATTCGCGGGTGATGCGAACCCCCTTTTCAAAGGCATTCAGGGAGTCCTCCAGGGACAAACCGCCGGATTCCAAAGCTTCCACCAAGGTTTCAAGTTCGCTGAGGCTTTTCTCAAAATTGACAGATTTTTTTCGCGCGGCCACAATTTTTTCCTGGCTGGTCTGCTGAAACGCGGCGGGCGACCGCTGCCGCAACTCTATGTGAGCATTCTACACCACAGAAAGGGGTTTGGAGAGCCGCGCCAGCGGCGCAAGGGGCCCGGGGGGCATGGGGCGGGACCCTTGTATAGGATATGTCCTACACAAAAACAGGAAATCGACCAATGGCCGCCGGTCCTGGTGCTGGGTATATTGGAGGCTGCACGGACGCTGAGAAGGGAGACAATTCGCCACGGACATACAGGGATGTTCCGTTCAGGGAAGAACGGTGAGCATCATAAAAAGAGCAACAACTCAACGACTGCGTTCTTAGCGCCCTGCTGCTTCGTCGGTGGGGCGTTTTTAGTTGACACCCTGGATGCTGAGGCTAAGATAAGGCAAACCCAGCCGAGGCCAGTGCCTGCGCTAACTCAAGAGCCTTTCTCCGGCACCTGCAGGTGCTGCCGCCAATCCGGCTCCAGCCGCCGGACAGACCCTTTCCTTCCCCAATTTTGTCATACCCCGGCAGTAGACTCCGCCCAAGGTGTGTACTCTGGTTACTCTCTGGTGTGGAGTCCTGGCTATGTCAGTAAAAATTCTGCGTCTGAATCTGGCGGGCCAGCCCATCGAATGGATCGACTGGCAGGGGGCGGTGTGCCTGTACGCCAGGGACCTGGTGGCCTGGAGCCTGGGGGACATAGTGCGGCGGGTGCGGGGCGGCCACTCGCGGCTTACCGGCAAGCGCTCGGTAATCGAGTTGCCCAGCATCCTGGCCTGTGGTGGCGAGCGCCTGGCCAGGCCCAGGTCCAGCTTTCCCCTCAGCAACGGCGCCCTGTTTGCCCGGGACGGCTATGTCTGCATGTACTGTGCCCGCGCCTTCGAGCACAGCCAGTTGACCCGGGACCATATCGTGCCCCTGTCCCGCAACGGCCGCGACCGCTGGGAAAATGTGGTGGCCGCCTGTCGGCGCTGCAACCAGCACAAGGCCAACTATCTGCTGGAGGAAATCGGCCTGGAGCTGGTGGCCCTGCCCTACCGCCCCAACAATGCCGAGTACCTGGCGCTGATCAATTCCCGGCGCATCCTCGGCGACCAGATGGCGTTTCTCAGCAATCAGTTTTCGGCTAACAGCCGTCACGGGAGACTGGCCAGCCCCGGTGGGGGCTCAGCGCAGTGAGTTGACGAACACCGCGGCAATCAGCAGCGGGCAGACAAAGCGCACATACGGCGGCCAGATTTTCCAGAACCAGGTGTTTTCCACCATCCAGTCCCCCCGGCGCAGCTCTGCCAGCAGGGTGTCGCGGTGGATCGCCCAGCCGGCGAACAGGCACAGCACTATGCCCATCAAGGGTTCGCTGACCTCGGTGGCGGCCCTCACCACCCAGCCAAACAGGGGGTCAAACCACAGCACAATGGCTGCGGTGAGGATGAAAATCACCGTGCCCGCGAGCCACGCCGCCCCCCGCCGCGACAAGGGGGTGGACTCGGCAAGCCAGGCGGTGGGCACTTCCAGCATGGAAATGGACGACGTCAGGGCGGCCATGGTCAGCAGGGCAAAGAAAGCCAAGCCAAGTAGGGAGCCGGCGCTACCCATGGCGGCGAACAGGGCGGGCAATACCTGAAAGATCAGGTCGGGTCCGGCAATCAGCAGGCCATCCCGATGGATTTCCACACCCTGTTGCTGGGCGACAAACATGGCCGGCAAAATCAGCAGTCCGGCAAGAAAGGCGATGGCCACATCCACCAGGGTGACCAAGGCGCCGGTGGTGGGCAGGTTGACGGTGCGGGGCAGGTAGGAACCGTAGATCAGCATGGTGCCCACACCCAGGGAGAGGGAAAAAAAAGCCTGCCCCAGGGCGCTGAGGATCAGTTGCGGGTGGAGCGCCCGAGACAGGTCCGGCACCAGGTAAAGCCGCAGTCCGGCGCTGGCACCCGGCTGCAGCAGCACATAGCCGATCAGCACCATCAGCAATATCACCAGGGCGGGCATGATGCGCTCGGACCAGCGCTCAATGCCCGCCTTGACTCCCCCGCTGACCACGGCGACGGTGAGCAGGGAAAACACCAGGGCGCAGCCCAGGTCCCTGGCAATACTGCCCTGGCTCAGCCAGCTGGCCGAGGTTTGCCAGCCGGCCAGGCGTGCGCTCTCGGCCCCGAGGTGAGACAGCACCCAGCCGGCCACCAGGGCGTAAAAACCCAGGATGGCACTGGAGGTGATAACCGCGACTGTCCCGGCCGCTGCGCCAAAGCGGCGCCCCCCGGAGGTGGCTGGCAGGGAGCCCAGGGCGCTGACGATATTGGACCTGGAGTGGCGGCCGATGATGAGCTCCGCCATCAGCGCCGGGTAGGCCAGGCAGAACGCCAGCACCAGGTAGACCAGCAGGAAGGCGGCGCCGCCGTTGCTGGCGGCGTTGGTGGGAAAGCCCCAGATATTGCCAAGGCCGACGGCGGATCCGGTGGCGGCGAAGACAAAACCCAGCCGCGAGGAAAACTCGCCGCGGCTGGCGGGTGAAGGGCCGGCGGGCATGGGTGACTTACAGGGATGGTTGCCGACTTGCCGCGTCAGACAATAACAAAAATATCCTGTTTGATATTCCTGAAGATCCGCGAGATCTTGCGGCCCCGCAGCGCCGCCCTGATCCCGGTGCGCCTGGTGGCGCCAATGACGATCATATCCGGTTTTAGGGTGCGGGTAACATCCGCCAGGGCCTCGTCCGGCTCCCCGGACCTGAGGTGGATATTCTCATTGGGCAGGCCGGTGAGGGCGACGATACGGCCCCGGTCCGGGTAGCTGCTGGAGCTGCCGTAGGCGTGGGCCAGGTGTAGCTCGGCGCCGTACAGCTTGGAGATGGAAAGTCCGGCATCCATGATCCGCTGGTTGAGGCCGTCCAGCTCACGGTCCTGAATATCCATGGACACCAGGATATTTTTGCGGGTGGGCGCGGCTGAGTTTTGGATAAAGCCTACGGGTACCGAGGCGTTGCGAATCAGGTGCCAGAACTCATCGCTGAGGGTCTGGGACGTCTTTTCGCCGGGATGGGAGACCATTATGGCGGTGGCGCCCTCGGCCTGGGCGCTGAACAGTACGCTGTCCGCCCATTCCCTGCTCCAGGAAATCCGCACCGAGAAGTTGAGTCCGGCCGCTTTGAGGGGGGCGGTCAGGGATACCAGGTACTTGTCGTCCCGGTAAATGGCGGGGTTGTCGGCGCTGGTGTCGGCGCTGCTGTGGTCGATCGCAAACAGCAGGGTGACCCTGGGGTTGTAGCCAGGAATGCCCAACTTGCTGAGATTGACGATGCGGTCCACGGCGGGATTGCTGTCAGAGGTGGGGTCGACAACGATAAGTAATTTTTCTTCCAGTGCCATTTGGCGGCTCCTCAGTGCATCTATTTTAAAGTGTAGTCAAAAACCCGACCCTGTTCGCTGATCTGCTGCAGGGTTTTGTCCACTAAGGGTAAACCCTTTTATTTGTTGGGTATAGGGGAGGCAGGGGGGAAGGTAACCCGAGTTACCCACGGCCCACGAGGGTCAGCTCCCTAGGTTTTCCCGCACCCAGGCCATGACGGCGCGATAGTGTTCGGGGAGCAGGGCATCCAGTGAGCCAAGGCAGGGTGTTATTTGGCTGGGATCGGCGAAGCAAAAGTTGAGATGCCCCACTTTGCGGCCCGGCCGCACCTCCTTGCCATACCAGTAGAGCTCGGCTTCGGGCAGGGTCAGCCAGCGATCGTCCCGCGGAATACCCAGCAGGTTGATCATCAGGGTCAGACCCTTGACGGCGGGGGCGAGGATCGGCAGGCCGCAGATTGCCCTCAGATGGCTCTCAAACTGGCTGATACTACAGCCGGCCTGGGTCCAGTGGCCGCTGTTGTGAACACGGGGCGCCAGCTCATTGATCAGCAGCTGATCGCCGACCCGAAAACACTCCATGGCCATCACTCCCCTGTAGTCGAGGTGGTTGAGGATGGCGCCGAGCATGGTCTCGGCCTGGGCCTGCAGGGGTTCGAGCCTTGCCAGAGGTGCGATGGAGGCGGTGAGGATGCCGTCGACATGAAGGTTCAGGGCCAGGGGGTAGAAAGCCAGCCGACCATCGCCACCGCGCATGCCCACCAGGGAGACCTCCTCGCTGAAGGGGATGCCCTGTTCGGCGATTGCCGCGCCCCGCCAGGGGCTGGGGATCTCGCTGTCGCTTCCGGCCGTCAACCAGTGCTGGCCCTTGCCGTCGTAGCCGCCGCGGCGCTGTTTGAGCAGCACCCGGGGGCCCAGTGCCGAGTGGAGGTCGGCGGCCTCCAGCTGGTGGTCCACCACCCGCCAGGGGGCGGTGGCCAGGCCCAGGTCATCCAGCAGCTGTTTCTGGCTGAGGCGGTCCGCCAGCCGCGCAAACACCGGGCCGTTGATCAGTCCCGGGTGCTCGGCGAGAGCTCGGGTGGCGGGGGTGTCCGGCCAGTGTTCTATTTCAGGGCTGACAATGTCGTCCCATCCCGGCAGGGGGACGTCGGTGCTGTCGAGGGCGATGGGTCGGACATCGATGGCGAGGGGCATTCCCGCATGCTTCAACATCCAGCCCAGCTGGCCGGCCCCCAGTACCCACACCGTGGTCATGCATCCTGCCTCGGGTCCGGGTTGTCGAGGACAGCCGCGGTTTGGGCTGCGCGGAAGGCATCGATGCGCTGGCTCAGGTCCCCGTCCGCCAGCGCCACAATCTGTGCCGCCAGCAGGCCGGCGTTAAAGGCGCCGGAGGTGCCGATGGCCAGGGTGCCCACAGCGACGCCCTTGGGCATCTGGACGATGGACAGCAGGCTGTCGAGACCGTTGAGGGTCTTGCTCTGTACGGGAACCCCCAGCACCGGCAAGCGGGTCTTGGCGGCCACCATGCCGGGCAGGTGGGCGGCGCCGCCGGCACCGGCAATGATCACCTGGTAGCCTTTGGCGGCGGCCTCGTCGGCGAAGCTGATCAGCTTGTCCGGGGTGCGGTGGGCGGATACCACTTCGACGTCGTGGGCCACGCCGAGTTGGTCGAGAATATCGGATGCGGCTTGCATGGTAGGCCAGTCGCTGCGCGAGCCCATGATGATGGCCACTGGTGCTTGCATGTGTATCTCCACTAGGGATTCCCGGGTCGATAGGGTAAGTGACCAGCCCGCCGGCTGCAGCCCGCGCGGGGCAGCTCGGGCGGACCGAAATTAACAAGCGGGCAAGTATATCACTTTGCTTGATTGCTGCCCGCTCCCTGGATGTGGTCGCGGTGCTATGCTTGAAGCCTGGGCTCTGGAGGTGGGTCGCGGGGCAGTTCCACCACTCGGCAGGGCAATTCGCACAAGCAATGGGGGTGTACTTTGTTCAGCGTCACGGCGTTACTTGGCCTGGTGGTGGAGCGCGGCGGGTCAGATCTGTTTCTCTCGGTGGGGGCGCCGCCGATGATCAAGGTGGAGGGGGTGGTGAGTCCCGAAGGTGAACAGGCGCTGTCCACCGCTGATGTCGAAACCATGATCGCCGCCGTGACCGACGACCAGCAGCGGCGGCGCTTTGCCGAAACCCGGGAGTTGAATATGCCCCTGGCCCTCGATGACCTCGGGCGGTTTCGGGTCAACCTGTTTCGCCAGCGGGGGGAGCCGGCACTGGTGGCCAGATTCATCAAGTCCAGGATCCCCACCATCGCCGAGCTGGGGCTCCCCGATCTGCTCCACCAGCTGATTGTCGAGGATCGCGGTCTGGTGTTGTTGGTGGGTGGCACCGGCACCGGCAAGTCCACCACCCTGGCGGCGCTGATCGACTATCGGGCCAGGCTCAAAACCGGCCACATCCTGACCATCGAGGACCCCATCGAATATGTCTTTGGCCATCACCAGGCCCTGGTCAACCAGCGGGAGATTGGCGTCGATACCGACTCCTACGGCATTGCGCTGAAAAACGCGATGCGCGAGGCCCCGGATGTGATCATGATAGGTGAGGTGCGGGACATGGACGCCATGAAGCAGGCCATTTCCTACGCCGAGACCGGCCACCTGTGTCTGACCACTCTGCATGCCAGCAACGCCGTTCACGCCTTCGATCGCATCAAGAACTTTTTCCCCGATACCGCGCAAAAGCAGCTGCGCAGCGATCTCTCCGCCCATTTGCGGGCCATCGTTTCCCAGCGCCTCGCCATCGGCAGGGATGGCAAGCGGGTCGCCGTGGTGGAGATCATGCTCAATACGCCCCTGATCAAGGATCTGATCTACCACGACCGGACCAACGAAATACAGGATGCCATGATCCAGGCGCGCGCCCTGGGCTGTCAGACCTTCGAAGACCATTTGTTCGAGCTGGTCAAGGACGGCAAGCTGACGGCTGAAGAGGCTCTCCACCACGCCGACTCCAGAACCAACCTCGCACTCCGCTTTCGCCTCGAGGGTGCCGGTGGCAGTGGTTCTGAGGAGGCTCACGGAACTGCGGCCCCACATCGCAGTTGGCCTTGACGGGGGGCAGAGATTCGCGGCCAGGGCTGTGACAGCCTCGCCAGAGATGCCTATACTCCCCGGCACATCACCGGGGTAAACCACTTTGCTCAGCTACCGACACTCCTTCCATGCCGGCAATTTTGCCGACGTGCTCAAACATCTGGTGCTCACCGAGATTCTCGACTACCTGGTGCGCAAGGACCGACCCTTCGACTATATCGACACCCACGCCGGTGCCGGGGTCTACAGCCTCAAGTCCCCTCAGGCAACCAAGACCGGCGAATACCTCGAGGGCATCGCCCGCCTGACGGCATTGGACATGCCGGAGTTGGCCACCTATCTGGCGGTGGTCAGGGCCCACAACCCGGGAGCGGGGATCACGGTCTACCCCGGCTCGCCGGCCATTGCCAGCCACTTTTTGAGGCCTACGGACCGGGGCTGGCTGTTCGAACTCCACGGTGGGGACTTTCCCCTGCTGGAAAAATTTGCCGCTTCCCGGCGCAATATCCGGGTCAAACAGGCGGATGGCCTGGCGGGCATGCTGGCCCTGGTGCCCCCGGCGTCGAGGCGGGGGCTGGTGCTGGTGGACCCCTCCTACGAGCTGGACAGCGAATTTCGCCAGGTCCTGGCGGCAGTGACCGCCGCCTGGCGCAAATTTACCACCGGCACCTACGCCATCTGGTATCCGGTGGTCAGCCGCCGCCAGGCCAACTGGCTGGAGCAGCAGTTTGCCCGTTCGGGAGTGCGCAATATCCAGGTTTTCGAGCTGGCGCGGACCCCGGATAGCGAGGGGTTGGGCATGACCTCATCCTGTATGCTGGTGATCAATCCCCCCTGGCAGCTGCAGGACAAAATGGCCCGGGTACTGCCCAGACTGGTGACCGTGCTGGGCGACGACGGCCGCGGCTGGTGGCGGGCGGAGCAGCTGGTGCCCGAGTGAGGTGGGGGCGCCCGACCCGTGGGGCCACAAAGCGCCCTGGTCAACGGTTTTGGCCCCAAGGGCTTTTATTCCCTCAGCCAATCCCCACATAAAAGGGGAACCTGTCGCTTCACTGGCAGTCAGATGCCCCGCATTCAATGTCTTCAGGTGGTAGTGTGAACCTCTTTGCAAAGTATCTTGTCGTTGGTCTGGTCGCCCTGCAGGCGGCTGTTGTTGGCTTGAGTCCGGCCCAGGCGGCGCTGCCGCTGCAGGACGCCGAGGGGCGGGATTTGCCCACCCTGGCGCCCATGCTCAAGCGGGTCAATCCGGCGGTGGTCAATATCTCCACCTATTCCACCCGCACCCAGGCCCAGAACCCCCTGCTCAACGACCCCTTCTTCCGCCGCTTTTTCAATATTCCCGAGGGCCAGTACCCCCAGCAGCTACCGCAAAAGCGCCAGCAGAGTGCGGGCTCGGGGGTGATCGTCGATGCTGGCGACGGTATCGTGATGACCAACTACCATGTGATCAGAGGTGCGGATGAGGTGCAGGTATCCCTCCTCGACGGCCGCAACTTTATCGCCGAGGTGAAGGGCACCGACCCGGACCTCGACATCGCCATCCTCAAGATCGACGCCAAGGACCTGATCCAGGTGGAGCTGGCGGATTCCAGTGTCCTCGAGGTGGGTGACTTCGTGGTCGCCATCGGCAACCCCTTCGGCCTCGGGCAGACGGTGACCACCGGCATCGTCAGTGCCCTGGGGCGCAGCGGCCTCGGCATCGAGGGCTATGAGAACTTCATCCAGACCGACGCCTCCATCAACCCCGGCAACTCCGGCGGTGCCCTGGTGGATCTCAACGGCCACCTGGTGGGTATCAACACTGCCATCATCGCCCCCGCCGGAGGCAACGTGGGCATCGGCTTCGCGATACCCATCAATATGGCCCAGGCCAGCATGGCCCAGATTCTCGAGCACGGGGAGGTGCGCCGGGGTCAGCTGGGGATCGGTATTCAGGACATTACCGAGGATCTGCGCCAGGCGTTCAACCTGGACAACGGCCAGCGCGGGGTGCTGGTCACCGAGGTGCAGAAAGATTCTCCCGCGGAACAGGCTGGCCTGAAGGCGGGTGATGTGATCGTCGCCGTTGACGGCAAGCCCACCCGCTCCAGTGGCGAGCTGCGCAGCCAGATCAGCGTCCACAGCGTCGGTGAGCGGGTGACCCTCGGCCTGTTGCGGGATGGCCGCGAGCGCAAGGTGCGGGTGGAAGTGGGCGAGCCCGCAAGCCTGGTTGCCGCCAACGGCAAATTGCACCCCCTGCTGGAGGGGGTGACCGTCAGCGACCGGGATGACGGCCGCGGGGTGGAGGTGACCGCCATCGCCCCCAACTCCAACGCCGCCTACAGCGGCCTGCGGCCCGGGGATGTCATTGTCGCCGCCAACAAGCGTCGGGTGACGGATGTGGCGAGCTTTGCCGCCGCGCTGGCCCTCAGCAGGGACTCCATCCTGCTCCAGATAAACAGGGGTGGCAGAGGAATCTTCCTGGTGATTCGCTGATCCGGCCCGGCGGCCATACTCTCTGCTAAACTGTCCCGTCATTTGCCACCGCAGGTCAGGAGCCAGCCCATGAAAACCTATGAAACCGCCCGGGAAATCCTCGACTGCCTGGTGGACTTCCACCACCGCGCGGCGCGGTTGGTGGAGGACGCCCTGGACCTGGAGCAGGACGACCGGGTGGCCATGGTGCTGGACTATCTCTACGAGCACCACAGCAAGCTCCAGGACAGTCTGGCCAACTACGAGGAGGATGCCGAACCCGGGGTGCTCAATACCCAGGTACCCTACTCACTCAATTCTGCGGATGCCCCGGAGGCCTTTGTCGCCAGCCTCGATGTGGGCGAGCATATGACCCTGGAGCAGGCGGTCAAGCTGGGCCGTGACCTGGGGGACTATGTGGTCAGCCTGGTGGACGATGTCAGCGGGGAGATTTCCGCCCCCAGGGTCAGCGAGGTCTTCGCCAATCTCCTGGAGATGGAGGCGACGGAGCAGCGGATGCTTACCCGGGCCGTCAATTCCCTGCGGGATATTTAACCGATCGGGGTGCGGATCACGCCGCCAGGGTGTGGCAAAAGCCTGCACCGAGCGGTTATGCTGGCGCCAGTTTCTTATCCACCCACATCCTGGTGTGCCCCGATACCCCTGTGGCGCGGGCGCCAGGTGTACAGGTAGTCTCCATGAGCATCGACCCGGTTATCCTGTTCTTTCTCTTCGGCCTGACCGCCGGGCTGTTGCGCTCCGAACTGAAAATGCCCTCCGCGGTGTACGATCTGCTGAGCATGCTGCTGTTGCTCACCATCGGCCTCAAGGGCGGCGTCGAACTCGCCAAACAGCCTTTCGGCAACCTGTTGCCCCAGATTCTCGCGGTGATGGCCATGGGCTTTGTGCTGCCCTTTTTCGCCTACCCGGTGTTGCGTTTTGCCGGTCGCCTCGCCCGGGCGGATGCCGCCTCCATCGCCGCGCACTACGGCTCGGTGAGTGTGGCCACCTTTGCCGTGGCGGCGGCCTGGTTTGCCAGCCAGGATGTGGCGGTGGAACCCCATATGGCCCTGTTGCTGGCGGTGCTGGAAATTCCCGCCATCCTGGTGGGCATCGTGCTCGCCCGCGGCCTGTCAGCAGAAATGCGCCTCGGGGTGGTGGCCCACGAGGTGTTCCTCGGCAAGGGCATCGTGCTGCTGGCCGGCGGTTTGGCCATCGGCTGGGCGGCGGGCGCCGAGGGGCTGGCCTCCATTTCACCGCTGTTTTTCGACCTGTTCAAAGGGGTGCTGGCCCTGTTTTTGCTCGAAATGGGTCTGATCACCGCGGCCCAGGTGGGGAGCCTGAGGAAATACGGCCTGTTCCTGGTGATGTTCGGTATTGGCATGCCCCTGTTTTCGTCCCTGTTCGGCATTGCCCTGGGCTACCTGCTGGGGCTGTCGGTGGGGGGCACCGCCATGCTCGCGACCCTGGCCGCCAGCGCCTCCTATATCGCGGTGCCGGCGGCGATGCGGATCTCGGTGCCGGAGGCCAACCCCACCCTGTCCCTGGCGGCATCCCTGGGGGTGACTTTCCCCTTCAATGTTGTCTTTGGTATTCCCATTTACTACGCACTTGCCACCAGTGCCCATGCCTATTTTGGAAACTGACGCCATGAACAGCCATACCCGCAAACTGGTTACCATCATCACCGAAGCCGCCATCGAGGGGGTGCTGACCCGGGATCTCGACAAGCTCGGCGCCCATGGCTACACCGTCATCGACGCCCGGGGCAAGGGCCACCGGGGGGTGCGCAATTCCGCCTGGGACAGCGCGGGGAATATCCGTATCGAGGTGGTCTGCGACAGCGCCACGGCAGAGGCCATTGCCGAGTATCTCCACCAACACTATTACAACAATTATGCGATGATCCTCTACCTGGCGGATGTCGCCGTGTTGCGGCCGGAAAAATTCTGATATCGCCGCCGGGGCTCTCAGGCTGGTGCCGAGAGCCCTCGCTGGCCCGAAGGAAGTCCCATGTCCCAAAATCACAGTCTTATGCAACGGGATCTCAGGGTGCTCTGGCATCCCTGCACCCAGATGAAGGATCACGAAAAACTGCCCATCATCCCCATCAGGAACGGTCGTGGGGTGTGGCTGGAGGACTTTGACGGCAACCGCTATATCGATGCCGTCAGCTCCTGGTGGGTCAATATCTTTGGTCACGCCAACCCCCGTATCAACCAGCGCATCAAGGACCAGCTCGACAGCCTGGAGCACGTCATCCTCGCCGGCTTCAGCCACCAGCCGGTGATCGAACTGTCGGAGCGCCTGGTGGCCATCACCCCGGAAAAGCTTACCCGCTGCTTCTATGCCGACAACGGGTCGTCGGGGATAGAGGTGGCCCTGAAGATGAGCTTCCACTACTGGCTGAATACCGGCAATACCCGCAAGACCAAGTTTGTCACCCTGGGCAACAGCTACCACGGTGAGACCCTGGCGGCCCTGGCGGTGGGGGATGTAGACCTGTACAAGAAGACCTACGAACCCCTGCTGATGACCACCTTTACTGCCCCCAGCCCCGACTGCTACCAGCGGGAGGCGGGGGAGTCCTGGGAAGAGCACAGCGCCCGCAAGTTCGAGGATATGTACGCCCTGCTGGAGCAGCACCACGAGGATATCTGCGCGGTAATCGTCGAGCCCCTGGTGCAGTGTGCCGGCAATATGCGCATGTATCATCCGGTGTATCTGCGCAAACTGCGCCAGGCCTGCGACCAGTTCAACGTCCATCTGATTGCCGATGAAATCGCCGTGGGTTTCGGCCGCACCGGCACCCTGTTTGCCTGTGAGCAGGCGGACATCACCCCGGATTTTTTGTGCCTGTCCAAGGGTCTCACCGGCGGCTACCTGCCCCTGTGCGCGGTGCTTACCCACGACACCATCTACCAGGGGTTTTACGACGACTACGACACTCTGCGGGGCTTTTTGCACTCCCACAGCTACACCGGCAACCCGCTGGCCTGCGCGGCGGCCCTGGCCACCCTGGATATTTTTGCAGAGGACGACGTCATCACCGCCAACCAGGCCCTGATCCGCAAGCTGGCGGATGTCAGCGCCCCCTTCAAGGACCATCCCCAGGTGGGGGATGTGCGCCAGACCGGGATGATCCTGGCCCTCGAGATGGTCAAGGACAAGGCCTCAAAAACCCCCTATCCCTGGCAGGATCGGCGCGGCCTGCGGGTCTACGAACACGCCCTCAAACACGGCGCCCTGCTGCGCCCCCTGGGCAGCGTGGTCTACTTTATGCCCCCCTATGTGATTACCGAGGAGCAGATCGATCACCTCGCCCAGGTGGCCTGGGACGGCATCAATATCGCCACCGCCAGCTGATCGGGGCCCGATGGGGCGCGGGTATACTGTCGCCTGCGATTACCGAGGACCCGCCCCGCCATGCATGAACTTGGCCTGATTTACGAACTGATCATTATCCTTGCCGCCTCCGTGGTGGTGGCCGCGCTGTTTACTCGCCTCAAAGTGCCCACCATTCTCTGCTACCTGATGGTGGGGGCCGCCCTCGGGCCCGGCCTGGGGGTGGTCACCAGTATTGAGCAGTTCCAGGTTATCGCCGAGTTCGGCGTCGCCTTTTTGCTCTTTACCCTGGGCCTGGAGTTTTCCCTGCCCCGGCTGTTGGCCCTGCGGCGGGTGGTGTTCGGCATGGGGTCGCTGCAGGTGCTGGTGTGCGGCGCGCTGTTTGGCCTGCTGATCCACCTCACCCGGGATGTCTACAATATCAGCACCACCGGCATCCTGATCGGCGCCTCGGCCCTGGCCCTGTCGTCCACCGCCATCGTCACCCGGGAGTTGAGCCAGCGCAACGAGGTGGCCACCGCCCACGGCAATATGGCCATCGGCATTCTGCTGTTCCAGGATATCGCCGCCATTGTGCTGTTGGTGCTGATCGCCGTCGGTGGCGACCTTGGGGGCGCGGAACTGGCCGCTTCCCTGGGGGTGGCGGCGGTCAAGGCACTGGTGTTCCTGGTGGCGGTGCTGGCCCTGGGCAAATGGGTGCTGCCGCCCCTGTTCAGTGAAATCGGCAAGACTCGCTCCGAAGAGCTGTTTGTCCTCGCGGTGCTGGTGGTGGCCCTGGGGGCTGCCGCTGCGGCCCACGCCCTGGGGCTATCCATGGCCCTGGGGGCCTTTATGGCGGGGATGATGCTGGGGGAGAGCCACTTCCGCCACCAGATAGAGGCGGAAATCCGCCCCTTCCGCGATGTCCTGCTGGGGATTTTCTTTGTCAGCATCGGGCTGATCCTGGATGTGGCGTTGATTCTCGGCTACTGGCCGCGGATCCTGTTCTTTACCCTCTGTCTACTGGCATTCAAGGCCCTGTTTATCGCCTTTCTGTGCCGCCTCTTCAAGGCCGACAAAGAGGCGTCGATTCGCACCGGGCTGGTGCTCAGCCAGGGCGGTGAATTCGGCTTCGCCCTGTTGGCCCTGGCGGTAAGCAACCGTCTGGTGCCTCAGGATGTGGCGTCGTTCTTCCTCGCCATCATCGTGCTGAGCATGGCGGCAACACCTTTTCTGATCGCCAACAGCGGCCTGCTTGCCCGGCGCTTGCTGCGCAGTCCCGCGCCGGCGGCGGCGAGTTCGCCCCCCGCAGCGGGCAGCGCCGGCCTCGAGGGCCACGTGATTCTGTGTGGCTATGGCCGGGTGGGACAGATTATCGCCCGCTTCCTGCAGTTGGAAAAAATCCCCTTTATCGCCGTGGACGACGATCCGCTGCGGGTTCAGCACGCCCTTGGGGTGGGTGAGCAGGTGATGTTCGGCAATGTCAAAAAGTCCAAGTTGCTGGACCAATTGGGCCTCGAGGGGGCAACCCTGGTGATCATCAGCTTCGACGACCCCAGGGCGGCGGTGGAGATCATCACCCATATCCGCAAGGTGCGGGCCGACCTGCCGGTGCTGGTGCGCACCCGGGACGACAGCCATCTTGCGGAGCTGCAGGACGCCGGCGCCACCGAGGTCATTCCCGAGACTCTGGAGGCCAGCCTCATGCTGGTGAGCCATGTCATGGCCACCCTGGGTCTGCCCGCCAGCAAGGTCTTCGAAACCATCCGCCAGGTGCGCAAGGAGCGCTACAGCCTGCTTCACGGTTTCGTCCAGGGGGCGCGGGGGGCGGGGGATCACTCCGGCCGCCTGCAGCCCCTGTTCCTGCCCCAGGCCGCCTACGCGGTGGGCAAGACCCTGGCGGAGCTGCCCCTGGAGAAGCTCAAGATCCGCATCCACACCATTCGCCGCGACGGCGAGGTCATCGTCAATCCGGTGTTGGAGACCCAGCTCCAGGCCAGCGATATCGTGGTGCTCAGCGGTGAGCCCGGCACCGTCGAGGTGGCCGAGGGCTATCTGCTGGCGGGCAAGTGACGGCGGCCCCGCAGTCAGTTCCCTGCGGGGCCGGTGGAGAGAGTGTCCCGCAGCGCCCGGGCCAGCAGTGGGGAGATATCCACCTGGTTGGTGCGGTGGGGAATGGCGTTGCTGCTGATTACGCTGTGGATACCTGAGGCGGCCATCACTTCCTCGGCCCCCGGGGCGAACAGGGCGTGGGTGCAGAGGGCGCCGACGGCAGTGGCCCCCCGCGACAGCAGCTGGTGGACCGCCTCGACCACGGTTTTGCCGGAACTGATGACGTCGTCGACGATGATTGCCGCCACACCCTTGTAGCTGTGGACCGGCAGGGTTATGCGCACCTCCCGGTCGCCGACACGCTCCTTGCTGGCCACCACCATGTCGAGGCCGCTGGCCAGCGCCACCTGCTCCACCCACTGGGCAGACTCCTCGTCGGGACCCACCAGCACCCCCTTGATACCGTTGCGGGTCAGGTACTCCCCCAGCAGGGGGGCCGCGCTGAGGGCGATACTGCGACAGTGGGGTAGGGCCTGATTGAGGCTGGCGATGCGATGCAGGTGGGGGTCCACGGTGATCAGATCGTCGATGCAGCCGGACAGCAGCTCGCCGATAATCTGCTGGCTCACGGCCTGGCCGGGGCGGAAAGCCTTGTCCTGGCGCATATAGCACAGGTAGGGGGCCACCAGCACGATGCGCTTCGCCCCCTGGGCCCGGGCCGCCTGGATGGCCAGGTAGAGTTCCACCAGCTTGGCGTTGGGCTCGTGAAGGGTGCGGAAGAAGACGGCGGTGTCGGCCAGGGTTTCCGGCAGGGTGACCAGGCTTTCACCGTCGGGAAAGTGGTGGATAGTTACCGCTGCCAGTTCGCAGTCCATGGCCTGGGCCAGCAACTGCGCCTGTTTGAGGTTTTCCGGAAAGCCGAGGATCAGCATGGTGTTTCTGTTATTGCCACGGTCCCCTAGCATAAACAGCGGGGCGGCAAAAACCAAACACCAATGGCCGCGGGCGGCTAGTCGGACTCGGGCTGGAGCAACTCACAACTCCCAGTTTCCCGCGTCCTCTGGACTGGCGCCAATGGTGTAGCCGTTGTTGAGTTGGGCGTGGTGGCGGGCAAAATCGAAGTCCGCCGGAAACTGGGCATGGATGCGGTAGAGGGTGTCCCCGGCGTTGACCCTGTCGCCGAGTTTTTTCACCAGCAGCACACCGGCGCCCTTGTCCATGGGGGCTCCCGCCAGGCGGGCGATGCGGGCGATCACCGCGTTGTCGATCTCCACCACATAGCCAAAATCGCCGGCCACAATATCCCTGGTCAGCTCGCCCAGGGCAAAGTGCTGGGTCTGGTGGCCCTGGGCTTCGATGATGGCCTGCATCTTCGCCAGGGCGCGGCCGGAGTCGAGAATGTCCCGGGCGATGGCATAGCCGCGGCCGCCGCGCACATCGGCGTCGAATTCGATCATCCGCCCCGCCAGCTGGAGGGCTTTTTCCCGCAGGTCGTGGGGCGCCTCGGGGGAGTTTTCCAGCACCGCCATGACATCCCGGCACTCCAGTACCGGGCCGATGCCCCGGCCCACCGGCTGGCGGCCGTCGGTGATCACCACCTCGGTGATCAGGCCGATGCGGTCGCCCACGTATTCGAACAGTTTGCGCAACTGCATGGCCTCGGTCATGGTGCGCACCTTGGCCCTGGGGCCACAGGGAATATCGATCAACAGATGGGTGGAGCCACAGGCGCTTTTCTTGGACAGGATGGAGGCCACCATCTGGGCCATGGAATCGATGGCCAGGGGCCGCTCCACAGAGATCAGAATATCGTCCGCCGGCGCCAGGTTGGCGGTGCCGCCCCAGGCCAGGCAACCCCGCTGCTCGCGTACGATCTGGTCGAGGCGGGCCATGGGCAAATCCACCTCGGCGAGCACTTCCATGGTGTCGGCGGTGCCCGCCGGAGAGGTGATGGCGCGGCTCGAGGTCTTGGGGCACAGCAGGCCAAAGGCGGCGACGA
>CAZWUP010000002.1:0-1469 GCA_964637045.1 uncultured Porticoccaceae bacterium
ACGGTCTGCTCCGGCTTCAGGTGGTGGGCGGGGTCGCGCACCACCTGACCATCCACCCGCACCACGCCGTCCCGCAGCAGCCCCTTGACCTCCTTGCGGGAATAGTCCGTGGTGTTGCTGATATAGCGGTCGAGGCGCATGGGCAAGGGCAATCAGTGGGGGGCCGACAATTTACCACAATCCGGGTTTGGCTTGCCGCAGGGGGATTTTGCTACACTCAAGGGAACCGCCAACAGGTGCCCCCATGACTATTCCCTCGCTGTCCGCCCTCGCCCTGGCCGCCACCCTGAGCTTGATCCTTTCCGCCTGCAGTGAAGCCGTTACCCCCACGGCGGGGGATCTGCAGCTTGAGGAGGTGGCCGCGGGCCTGGCGGTGCCCTGGGGCATGGCTTTTGTGTCGGAGACGGAAATCCTTATCACCGAGAAGCCCGGCACGGTCCAGCGCCTGGATCTGGAGACCGGCATCCTGCACCCGGTGGCCGGGGCGCCGGCGGTGGTGGATGCCGGCCAGGGGGGGCTGCTGGATGTGGCGGTGTCGCCCAACTACGACAACGACCGCTGGCTGTATTTCACCTACAGCAAGGTGATGGCGAAGGGTGCGGCCACCGCCCTGGGGCGGGCCAGGCTGGAGGGGGATCAACTGGTGGACTGGCAGGAGCTGTTTGTCTCCAACCTGGTGTCCGATGCCCGGGTGCACTTTGGCAGCCGCATCGCCTTCGATGGCAAGGGCCATGTGTTTTTCAGCCACGGCGACCGCGGCGACCGCGATCAGGCCCAGAACCTGGCCAACCATGCAGGGACCATTCTGCGCCTCAATCTGGATGGCTCGATACCTGTGGACAATCCCCATCTGGGCCGGGCTGGCGCCATGCCGGAAATCTGGAGCCATGGCCACCGCAATCCCCAGGGGCTTGTCTACGATACCGCCACTGACCGCCTGTGGGCGATCGAGCACGGTCCCCGGGGCGGCGACGAGCTCAATCTGGTGCTGCCGGGCCGCAATTACGGCTGGCCGGTGGTGTCCCACGGCAAGGAGTACGCGCTGCCGAAAAGGGTGGGCGAGGCCACCAGCAAACCGGGTATGGAAGATCCGCTGAAAGTCTATGTGCCGTCCATCGCGCCGGGGTCATTGTTGCTCTACCGTGGCGACAAACACCCGGAATGGCGGGGCAATCTGTTTGCCGGCGCCCTGGCCATGACCCACCTGAACCGTATCGTGCTCGACCGTCAGGGCGCGGTGGTCGATGAGGTGCGCTACCTGGAGCAGCGCGGCGACCGTATCCGCAGTCTGGCAGCAGGACCGGACGGTACCCTCTACCTGGGGGTGGACGGGGGCAAGGTGTTGCGGGTCGTCAGCCCCTAGCCAGGGCCAACAACCAGTCAAGGAGCCTCTGATCAATTCGATGACCGGTCATTGGGAGGAGCCTCCAGCTGCGAGTCGTTAGCTGCGAGCGTAGCGTGGCAGGCAG
>CAZWUP010000002.1:1569-16272 GCA_964637045.1 uncultured Porticoccaceae bacterium
TTGGGAGGAGCCTCCAGCTGCGAGTCGTTAGCTGCGAGCGTAGCGTGGCAGGCAGCCACCTATCTGTCATTGCGAGCGCAGCGAAGCAATCCCATACCACCAGATTGCTTCGCTGTGCATGGCAGGCCCCCGCAAGGCGCCTTGGGTCCGCATTGACAAAAAATCGATCAGTCAGAATTGGGGATACGGCAAAATCCTCCCCGGCGGGGGCGGTGGTACAATCGCCGGCCCCAGCCGCGCACCAGGAACTGCCCCAAGCCATGCCCGAATTGTCCATTGTTCTGTCCACCTTTGCCCTGATCGCCCTCGCCGAGATGGGGGACAAGAGCCAGCTGGTGTGCATGACCCTGGCCATGCGCCATCGCCACTGGCCGGTGATTGTCGGTGCCAGTGCCGCCTTTGTGGTGCTCAATGTCCTGGCGGTGCTGTTTGGCGCCGGCGTCGCGGCCTGGATTCCCGACCGGATCGTGGCAACCGTGGTTGCCCTGTTGTTTGCTGGCTTTGGGATTCACGCCCTGTATACCAGCGGGGAGGTGGAGGATGAGGCGTTTGCCGAAATCTCCGGGCGCAGCATTGTGATCACCACGGCGTTGCTGATTTTTGCCGCGGAGTTTGGCGACAAGACTCAGTTGGCCGTAGCCGGGTTGGCCAGCAGTCTCAACCCCTGGGGGGTGTGGTTGGGGGCCACCCTGGCCCTGGTGGTGACCACGGCGCTGGGGGTGTGGGCCGGCCGCACCCTGTTGCAGCGCTTTCCGGTACAGTGGCTGCAGCGTGCCGGCGGTGTGGCCTTCCTGGGTTTCGCCGGATTCGCTGCCTGGAAGGCCTACGGTCTTTGATGTCGGCCTCTGGGCCGCGGTGCTCGAATGGCAGTCGTGCAGACAGGGTGTGGGGGGTAACAGGCTGTTGAGGCCCAAAATGGCAGCGATTGTGACGACATCCGCCCACCTGGCGCAGCTGGACTGAACTGCCTCCAGGTGTCCAAGTCATATATCTATTAATTATATAAACTAAAAAAACAAATCTTATATGAAATATATCGAGCAACTTATACTTGCCGTCCCCAAGGGTTTTTGAAGCACTACAGTATGGAATGGCAGGGCTGGTTTTCGTTGATTCTCACCGGGATGACTCTGGTGATCCTGGCGACCACCAAGGTGGCGCCCCACCTGGTGATGATGGGGATACTCACCCTGCTGAGTATCACCGGCGTGCTGTCGGCCGCGGACGCCTTGTCGGGCTTCGCCAATGAGGGGTTGATCACCGTGGCCGCCATGTATGTGGTGGCGGCGGGAATCCAGGCCTCCGGCGGTGCCGAGTTGCTGGTCAACCGGCTGCTGGGCAAGCCCACTACCCACCGCGGCGCACTGATCCGGATTCTCGCCCCGGTGTCCCTGTTGAGTGGGTTTCTCAACAATACCCCGCTGGTGGCCACCATGATCCCGGCCATCCGCAGCTGGTCGCGGAAAATTGATATCGCCCCCTCGCGGCTGATGATTCCCCTCAGCTATGGCTCCATCATCGGCGGCACCCTGACCCTGATCGGCACCAGCACCAACCTGGTGGTCAACGGCCAGTACCAGACCCTCACCGGCCAGCCCGGGTTTTCGCTGTTTTCCATCTCCATTGTCAGTGTGCCGGTGGCCATTGCCGCCATCGCCTTTATGTACTTTATCTTTCCCCGCCTGTTGCCCAACTACAGGGCCGATACCCTGCTGGAGAACCTGCGGGAGTTTACCCTGGAGGTGATGGTTGCCCCGGATGGCCCCCTGGTGGACAAAACAGTGGTGGAGGCCGGGTTGCGGAACCTGCGCCGGGTGTATCTGGTGGAGATCGAGCGGGAGGGCAGTATCGTCACCGCGGTGCCCTCCCAGGAGCGGCTGATGGCGGGGGACCGGCTGGTGTTTGCCGGCGATACCCAGGCCATCACCGAGCTGCTGAAAATTCGCGGCATCATTCCCTCCCCGGAAAACGGCCACGGCATTGCCCTCAGCCAGCAACACGCCGAGCGCCGCCTGGTGGAGGTGGTGGTGTCCCCCCACTGTGCCGGGGTGGGGCGGGCGATTCGCGACGCCCGGTTTCGCGACCAGTACGGCGCTGTGGTGCTGGCGGTGGCCCGCAATGGCGAGCGGGTGAAGGGCAACCTGGGCAGTATCGAGTTGGAGGCGGGGGATACCTTGCTGTTGGAGGCGCGCCCCGCCTTTGTTACCCGCCAGCGCTACAACCGGGATTTTCTCCTGGTCAACGACCTGGATGAGACCCCCCTCAACCACGATCGGGCGTGGCTGGCCTGGGGTATTCTGGTGGTGCTGGTGGGCGCCGCAGGCCTCGGTTTGACCACTATGCTCAACGCCGCCCTGGTGGGCGCTGGGCTGATGCTGGTCACCGGCTGTTGTTCCCCCGGCCAGGCGGAAAAGAGCCTGGACGTGCCGGTGCTGATTACCATCGCCGCCTCCTTTGCCCTGGGGATGGCGCTGCAAAAGACCGGGGTCGCCGGTTTTCTCGCCGACAACCTGGTGAGCCTCAGCGGCGGCCAGTACTGGCTGTTGCTGGTGCTGTCCTATATTGCGGTGTCGATCATGACCGAGATGATCACCAACAACGCCGCGGCCCTGATGATGTTGCCGGTGGTGCTGGAAGTCGCGGCCCGGGCCGGCCTCGACAGCACGCCCTTTGTGTTTGCCATCATGATGGCCGCCTCCGCCAGTTTCGCCACCCCTCTGGGATACCAGACCAATCTGATGGTGTACGGCCCCGGTGGCTACAAGTTCAAGGATTTCCTCAAGGTGGGGATTCCCATGAATATCTTTGTGGGCGTGGCTACCTTGACGGTGATCCTGCTTATCTGGCCCGGGGCATGACCACTGTCGACCGCCGTGGTGCCGGCCGCTGCGCGGATTTCTGGGTCAGTCGGCGGACCAGTTGACCACCGGATTGTTGCGGATCTTCTCCATCCACCAGGGGGGGATGCCCTCGGGCATGGGCAGGGGCAGTGATTCCGCCCCGTGCTCGGCGAGAAAGGCCTCCCAGACACTGGTATCCCCCACATAGGCAGACCCTTCTCCGGCGACAAAGCCGTAGAGTTCGCAGCCCTCGGGACCTGCCACCCAGGGGCCGAACAGGTCGCCATATTCCAGCATGATATGGCTGCCGGCTCGGCACACGCTGTCCTTGCTGCGGATTTCGCCCTTGATGATCAGGTTGATATGGTCGCCGTGGTGGCCGTGAAACGGGGACATGGCGCCCGGATCCCACTTGTTGTAGAAGGCGACATACCTGGGTGAGAGCTCTATCCACTTCTCCCAGATGGATGCCGTGGTGCCATCCCGATAGCGAATTCTGGTCATCTCCTGCCAGGGGACGTCGTCGAGGTGTTTGATGCTGGGGCCGCCGCGCATGGTGTTGTCCTCTTTTTTTGGTTGACAGCTGTAAACACTAAAAGGTATACAGGGGAAAGTCCAGCTGGTGTCAGCAACAACACCAGACACTATCAACAACGGAGCAGCCCCCCGATGAGCTACAGTGGCAAAACAGCCTTTATTACCGGTGGTGCCATCGGCTTTGGCCGCGCTTTTGCCCGAGCCCTCACCGCGAGGGGGGCGTCGGTGATGCTCGCCGACATCGACCTGGCGGCGGCGGAGGCCGCTGCCGACGAGCTTCGGGAGCAGGGTCACCACGCCCTCGCCGTGTACTGTGATGTGGCGGATCCCGACGCCGTGGCCACGGCGGTGGCGCAAACCGTCGAGCACTGTGGCGGTATCGATATCCTGATCAACAATGCCGGGCGACACCTCACCAAGTACAGCCAGGCCTTTCAGGCCCTGACCCGGGAAGAGATTCGCGGCCTCTTTGACGTCAATCTCCACGGGGTGATCCAGTGCACCCTGGCCTGTCGCGACAGCCTGGCCAGCCGCAAGGGGTCGATTGTCAATATCTCCTCCATTGCCGGCTATGCCGCCAATAGCCCCTACGGGGTGTCAAAACTGGCGGTGCGCGGCCTGACCATCGCCTTTGCCGAGGAGTTTGCAGCGCTGGGAATCCGGGTCAATGCCATTGCCCCGGGTCTGATCGCCACGGAGAATGCACTGGCGGACCTGCCCCAGGCCCTGGTGGAGGACTTTACCCACAACAAGCAGCTGGTGAAGCGCCTGGGACAGATGGAGGATATCGTCCAGGCCATGCTCTACCTGACCTCGGAGGAGGCCAGCTTCGTCACCGGCGAAACCTTGAAAGTTGCCGGCGGCTTTCCACTGGGCATTTACTGACCGCCCGGTTTTTTCCGCTCTTTGGCCAGCACCACCACCCGGGTTTCCGTCCAGCGGTCGTGCCAGCAGCCGTGGCGGCGATCAAACCAGCACCACAGATAGCCAACCCCGAGGGCCGCCGCCGATACCGGCGCCAGCAGGCAGCGCAGCCAGGCCTGCCAGGCCCGGGGGTGGCCGCCGTCCAGACTCTCCACCCGCAGGCGCCAGGACTTCATGCCCAGGGTCTGGCCCCTTGTGGTCCAGCACAGGACGTAGTAACTGGCCAGGGCCAACCACAGGAACAGCAGCCCCAGGGCGCCGGATACACCACTCAAGGGTTCCATCAGGTCGTCCCCGGCGGCCTTGCGCAACGCCCAGACAACCACCCCGTAGGCGAAGGCCACGCCGAGCAGAAGCAGGCTGTCGTAGGTCAGTGCCAGCAGGCGGCGGACAAGGCCGGCGGTGGCGGGGGTGGGGCTGGCGTCGGTCATGGCGGTGGTTCAAGGGGGGTGGCCGGGGATTCTAGCAGGCCCGCCGGTGAGGACAAAATGCGGCTGGTACTGGGCAGGGGTCAGAACTCGTAGCTGACCCCGATTACCAGTTCGTCGTGGCGGAGCTTGAGGTCGTAGTCGACACTCTTGATAAAACCGCTGCCGTCCGGCATCAGCTTGTCCTTGATCCAGGCGCCGCCGGCGTGATTGTAGAGGTAGTGCTTGAGCTGCTGCTCCACCAGGCGGTTGACGGCCTTGGTGCCGTGAAACGCCTGGTCGCTGCCGCTGTAGTCGGACAGCCAGCGGTAGTCGAGGTCGGGTTGCAGGGCGCTGAGATCGGAGTCTTTGAGCTGATCGGCGCGGGAGGCCAGGTCGGCGTTGGACAGGCCGGTATAGGGGGGGGCGAACTGGCTGTAGCCCCGGCTGCCGGCGGGGGCGGCGTCCCCTGCGGTGTCGGCCAGGGCAGTA
This sequence comes from uncultured Porticoccaceae bacterium, assembly GCA_964637045.1. GTDB lineage: Bacteria > Pseudomonadota > Gammaproteobacteria > Pseudomonadales > Porticoccaceae > CAYXXZ01. Next base: position 6,770 of record CAZWUP010000002.1, read on the forward strand.
GCGGACAGACACAGCAAAACCAGCCCACAGAAGATGGCTGTGGACCGGATTCCCGGCACCTTGGTACAGCTGCGTCTCACTTCTTTGCTCCCTGATCGTTATGTGTTTAATCTAGCACCAATTTGTGACAATTGAACTATTTTTTTGGCCGCCGCGGGCAAAAAGCCCGCGGCCGTGGCCGCCCCCAAGTCCGGGGTGGCTGCAAAAGGCTTTCCGGGGGAGCGCCGGTGGGGGCTGCAGAGGTATACTGGGAACATTGGCACTGACTTAAGTCCGACCACGGTGTGCGGCCGCAGTCCTGGGGTGACTTTTCGCGACACGCCGTAAATACATCCCTGTAGGCTCGTATGCAGCATCCCTGCTGCATACGGTCTCGAAAAGTCACCCCAGGACTGTGGCCGGGTTACGAAGCACCAAAAAGCCCTTGGGTCAGCGCCATTGATACTAAGAACGATTCTGATAGGGGCGTGATACATGAGCAAGATATCCATTTCCAGAGACCACAGTCTGGACCACGACCACCTGATCACCGAGGTGGAACACCTGGCGGACAAGCTGGTTGAGAAATACGGCGGTGATTACAGCTGGGATGGCGATGAACTCAACTACAGCTACAGTGGCGGGGTCAACGCCTGTGTCCAGTGCAAGCCGGATTCGGTGAATGTCGACGTCAAGCTGGGCATGCTGATGGCCATGTTCAAGGGGCCAATCGCCAGGGAGATCGAAGACTACCTGGACAAGCACATCCGCTGAGCACCCTGGGGTTCAGTCGGCGTTCTCCGTGCGGCGGGCCATCAGCCGGCCGAACAGAATACCCATCTCAAACAGCAGCCACATGGGCACCGCGAGGAGCGACTGGGAAATGATGTCCGGTGGCGTCAGCAGCATGCCGACCACAAAACAGCCCACCACCACATAGGGGCGCTTGGCCGCCAGGCTGTCGGCATCGCTGATTCCGGTCCAGCACAGGAGCACCACGGCGATGGGGATCTGGAAGGCGAAGCCAAAGGCAAAAAACAGTTTGAGCACAAAGTTCAGGTAGCTGCTGATGTCCGTCATCACCTGGACGCTCGCCGGTCCCACGGCGGTAAAAAAGCCGAACACCAGGGGGAACACCACAAAGTACGCGAAGGCGATGCCCCCGTAGAAGAGCACTACGCTGGCGGACAGCAGGGGCATCAGAATGCGCTTTTCCCTGCGGTAGAGACCGGGGGCAACAAAGGCCCACAGCTGGTAGAGGATTACCGGCATGGCCAGCAGTGCGGAGACCACCAGGGTGAGCTTGAAGGGGGCGAAGAACGGCGACGCCACATCGGTGGCGATCATCGACGAACTTTCCGGGAGCAGGGCCTGGAGCGGCAGGGCGACGAAATCGTAGATGTCATTGCTGAAGTAAAACAGGCAGGCAAAGATAACCATCACCGCTGCGAACATGCGCAGCAGTCGCGAGCGCAGCTCCAGCAGATGGCTGACCAGGGGTTGGGGGTTGTCGCTGGCGTCGGTGTCAGGGGGCATGGTTGGGGTCTTTGCCGGGGGGCGCCGCATCGTCCGCCGGGTCCCTGTGGTCAGCGGACTCGGGGGCGGCCGGGCCTGGCGTGGGCGCGGGCTTGGCGGCGGGCTGTTCCCGGTCCACCTGTTCCCGCAGGGAGCGCAGCAGCTCTTCGTTGTGGAGTTGGCGGCGAATGTCATCCATCCCCACTTCCTTTTCCACTTCCTGGTAGGCGCGACTGGCGGCCCGCTTGATCCGCCCTATCCACAGGGCGGTGGTGCGAATGGTTTCCGGCAGGCGCTGGGGGCCGACCACCACCAGGGTGACCAGCAGAATCAACAGCAGTTCGGCGAACCCGATATCAAACATAACCCGGGAGCCGGTCTAGCCGCTCTTTTTGTCGGGGTCCTGTGTCTCGGCGTCATCGGCGCGTTTTTCCTGATTCGCGCTGGTGTCGGTTTTGTCGCTGTCGTCGGTAACCGCTTTTTTGAAGCCCTTGATGGCGTCCCCCAGGTCGCTGCCCAGGCCCTTCAGCTTTTTGGTGCCAAACAGCAGCACCACAATCAACAGAACAATCAACAACTGCCACATACTAATGCCACCCAAGCCCATGAGCTGTCTCCGTTACGGTGTGTTTCTGGCGGCCTTTTCATCGAGGCCGGAAATGTTGAAGCGACGCTCCAGTTCAGCGAGTACCGCTGCGGCATTGGTGCCCAGGTGCGAGAGCATCACCAGGGAGTGAAACCAGAGGTCCGCGGTCTCGCTGATCAGGGGTTGCAGTTCGCCGCTGTCCCTGGCGTCGCGGGCGGCGAGAATGGTTTCTATCGCCTCTTCGCCGACCTTTTCAAGAATCTTGTTGAGCCCCTTGGCGTGCAGGCTGGCCACATAAGAGCTGTCGGCACTGGCGCCTTTGCGGGCTTCCAGGATTGCCGTCAGCTGGCTGAGGGTGTCGGTCATCGGTGCGTCGGCCTGTCATTGGTAAATGGATGAAGGGTCCTTGAGAACCGGGTCCGCAACCTGCCACTGGCCGTCCACCAGGGTGCGGTAGAAGCAGGACTCGCGGCCGGTGTGGCAGGCGATGCCGCCCACCTGATCGACGCTGAGCAGAAGCACATCGCCGTCACAGTCGAGGCGGATGTCCCGCACCTGCTGGATATGGCCGGATTCCTCCCCCTTGTGCCACAGCCTGTTGCGGGATCTGGACCAGTATACCGCCTGGTTTTTGGCCACAGTGAGGGCCAGCGACTCGCGGTTCATCCAGGCTACCATAAGAATGCGGCCGGTGGTGGCGTCCTGGGCAATGGCGGGAACCAGGCCGTCGCTGTTCCAGGCCAGGGTGTCGAGAAAGTCAGAGGTCATGGAGTCATTATGCCAGGGTCAATGGAGCAGCAATAGTAATACGCCGCCAGCGGTCAGCGCCAGGGACAGGGCCGGCAGGCTGGCGGCGACGGCCCCCCACTGGGCGGTGGCCAGGCCCGCGCCAGCCCCCACCAGGGCGGCACCCAGCCAGCGCTGGCGGCGGGGCGGCGGGGGTGGGTTGCGCAATGTCTTCACCGAGCGGTCCAGGCTGCGGATCTGCTCGAGGGACTGGTACAGCAGCTGGGGCACCTGGGGGAACTGTTCCAGCCATTCCGGGCCGTGGCGCTTGAGGCGCTCCACCAGGGCCTCCGGGCGGAAGCGTTCCCGCAGCCACTTTTCGAGAAAGGGGTGGGCGGTGGCCCAGAGGTCGAGCTGGGGGTAGAGCTGGCGCCCCAGGCCCTCGATATTGATCAGGGTTTTCTGCAGCAGCACCAGGGCCGGTTGCACCTCCATATCGAAGCGCTGGGCGGTGCGGAACAGGCTGACCAGCACCTGGGCGAAGGAGATCTCACTCAGGGGGCGCTCGAATATGGGCTCGCACACGGTGCGAATCGCCGCCTCGAAGTCGTTGATCGGGGTGGCCTCTGGCACCCAGCCGGAGAGCACATGGAGCTCCGCCACCTGGCGGTAGTCGCGGCGAAAGATGGCAATCAGGTTGCGGGCCAGATAGTAGCGGTCCTCGTCGGTGAGGCTGCCGATCACCGCGCAGTCCACCGCCAGGTAGCGGGGCAGCCGGGGATTGCTGGCGTCGACGAAGATATTGCCGGGGTGCATGTCGGCGTGAAAGAAGTTGTGGTCGAACACCTGGGTGAAAAAGATCTCCACCCCCCGTTCCGCGAGCACCTTGAAGTCGGTGTTGCGACTGGCCAGGTCCGCCACATTGGTGACCGGCGTGGCGTAGATGCGCTCGGTGGTCATCACCTTCTCATTGGTCAGGGGCCAGTGTACCTCGGGCACATAGAGCAGGGTGGATTTGGCGAAATTGCGCCTCAGGGTGGAGGTGTTGGCGGCTTCCCGCTTCAGGTTGAGCTCGTCGAAGATGGTGTTGCGGTAGTCGTTGACCACTTCCACCGGGCGCAGGCGCCGGCCCAGGGGGCTGATCCTCTCCACCCAGCGGGCCAGGGTCAGCAGCAGGGCGGTGTCCTGGGCGATCACCTTGTCGATGCCGGGGCGAATGGCCTTGACCACCACTTCCCGGCCATCCCTGAGCACTGCGGTATGCACCTGGGCCACCGAGGCGGAGGCCAGGGGCTGGCGGTCAAAGGTCAGAAACAGGTTGTCCACCCTGTCCCCCAGGGCCTGTTCGATAATGGCGATGAACTGATCAGAGGCGAAGGGCGGCACATCGTCCTGGAGCCGGCTCAGCTCGGCGCAAATATCGGCGGGAACCAGGTCGGGGCGGGTGGACAACAGCTGGCCAAACTTGATGAACACCGGGCCCAGATCCTCCAGCGCCAGGCGCAGGCGCTCCCCGCGGGGTGCTGCGGGGGCTGGCAGCAGGCCGCTCAGGGCGACCAGCAGGCGGATCGGCAATGGCCAGCGCGGGCCGCTGAAGAAGGTGTCCAGCCGGTAGCGAAGGGTGGTGCGGAAGATGGTCAGCAGGCGCAGGGCTCGGGACATGATCAGCCGCCAGCACGGGTGAGCAGGATTTCCAGGCGCTTCACCCGGGCCGCGAGACGGTCGCTGTCCGCGGCCAGGTGCTGCACCCCGCGAAACCAGTCGGCCGCCTCCCGGCCGCCCACGGCAAACCCCGATTCCTCCCGCAGATACTCGCCAACACCGCTGGCGGAACGGCTGGCGGCCTGTTGCTGCCAGGCCAGGGCATTGCGTACCCCGGTGCCCGCCAGGTGGGCCGGCGTATCGCCGATGACCGCCGCCAGGGCGTGCTCCCAGTCGATGTCGAGATTGGTGATGACCTTGGCCAGGGTCAGCAGCAGCTCCTGATCACCGCTGATGGTGACGCCGCTGCCGGCAAAGGACAGGGTGTCGCCCCCTCTGGCCAGCAGCAGCGCCAGGGCCACCGGCCCCCCTTCGAGGGTGACGTCCAGGGGGCCCTCGGGGTCCGCACTCAGGCTGATATCGCCAGTGGCGAGAAAGGTGACGCCAAGGCTCAGGGGAGGGAGCTGGCAGCGTATGCCCAGGGATCTGCCCGCCAGCTGGGCCAGGGCCAGACGGCTGGCGGGGTCGAAGGCAAGGGCGTGGTTGAGCGCCCCCTGGAGACGCTCGACAGCCAGGCTCTCCAGCATGGAGGTCAAGGCTTGAACCCCTTGTGGAGGGCGACGATGCCGCCGGTCAAGTTGTGGTAACTGACGTTGGCAAAGCCGGCGTCGCCCATCATCTGCAGCAGGGTATCCTGGTCCGGATGCATGCGGATGGATTCCGCCAGATAGCGGTAGCTGTCTTCGTCCCCCGCCACCAGTCGCCCCAGTTTGGGCAGCACCTTGAAGGAGTAGAGGTCGTAGGCCTTGCTCAGGGCCTCGTTGTTGGGTTTGGAAAATTCCAGCACCAGCAGGCGGCCACCGGGTTTGAGCACCCGCACCATGGAGGCCAGGGCCAGATCCTTGTCGGTGACATTGCGCAGGCCAAAGGCGATGGTGATGCAGTCGAAGGTATTGTCGGCAAAGGGCAGGTACTGGGCGTCGGCCTGGGCGAATTCCAGGTTGCCCGCCAGGCCCAGGTCCGCCAGCTTGTCGCGGCCAACCCTGAGCATGGAGTCATTGATATCCGCCAGCACCACCAGGCCTTCCGGGCCCACCAGACGGGAGAACTTTGCCGCCAGGTCCCCGGTGCCGCCGGCGATATCGAGGACCCGGTGGCCGGCCCTGACCCCGGACATCTCGATGGTGTACTGCTTCCACAGGCGGTGGATGCCGCCGGACATCAGGTCGTTCATCAGGTCGTACCTGGCGGCGACGGAATGGAACACCTGGGCCACGCGCCCGGCTTTCTCCGCCACCGGGACTTCCTTGAAGCCAAAATGGGTCTTGTCGTTGCTGTCAGCCATGGCACCTCCCGAGCGAAGGCGAATTTTACACTGCCTTGCCAGTTGTGTCCCGCGCCCGGCGCAACCCGGGGGTGGGCCGGGTCCAATAAAAAAGGCCCGGCACCCTTGGGTGCCGGGCCTTGTGCCCTGCCCTGTGGCTCAGGGACGGATCAGGACGGACGCCGCAGGGCAATGCCCTCCACATCGTCGGTGCCGTCGATCACCTGGTCGGCCATCTTGATCTTGGCGTCGATGCCCGCCTGGCCGAGCATCACGATGCGCTGGGCCTGGGGGGAGCCGGCGCCGTGCATGGCTTCCACCATGGTGGTGACACTGGTGACGTTCTCGATAAAGCGGCCCATCTTGACCCTGTCCATGACGTCGTACTCGGGATTGGCGACATGGTATTTCTTCACGTATTTGCCGATCACCGGGTTGTCGAAGGAGGCCTCGTCGGGCAGGGTGGCCAGGTAGCCCCCCGCCAGGTCGTGGGCGAGGCGGCCGACGGCGTAGACGCTGCGGGTGATGTTCTGCTTGGTGACGTTGGCCAGCATGGGGTTGACCATCTGCGAGCCGCAGGGCAGCTGGTGGCCCTGGGCGCTGGCGGCAATGGCGGTGCCATAGCTGGTCTCGGTGAGGTGGATCATCTCGATCAGCTTGTCCTTGACGATGCTGTTTTTCTCGGTGCCGAGGATCTTGGTGGTCTTGGCGGTGGCGCCAATCAGCACATCGGCGTTGCCGGCCTTGCAGCCACCGTAGTTGGCCCGGTGCCAGGTGGCGAAGTAGTTGACCATGCCGCCGCACTGGTCCACTTCGCCATTGAGGAAGATGCGGTCATTGGGCACGAACACATCCTCGAACACCACCAGGGCCTCGCCCCCCACCACGCCGAATCTGGGGTTGCCGATGTCGGTGCCGCAGCCTTCGGTCTTGCGGCTGTCGTTGGACTGGCGGCCAAAGATAAAGAGCACGCCCTCGGCGTCTGCGGGGATGGCGCAGGCGATGGCATAGTCCTTTTCGTCATCCTTTAGGCCGGTGCCGGGGAGTACCAGGATCTCGTGGGAGTTGATGCCGCCGGTGTTGTGCATCTTGGCGCCGCGAATCACCACCCCGTCGGGGCGGCGTTCGACCACGTGGACGAACTGGTCCGGGTCGTCCTGGTCCGCGGGGCGTTTGGAGCGGTGGCCCTTGGGGTCGGTCATGGCGCCCGCCAGCATCAGGTCGTTTTCCTGTACCCAGGTCAGGTAATTCTTGAAGCGCTGGTGATAGTCGGTGCCGTGTTTTTGATCGGTGTCAAAGGAGGTGGCGTACATGGCGTTGAGGGCATCGAGGCCCACGCAGCGCTGGAAGCAGGTGCCGGTGGTCTGGCCCAACAGGCGCAGCATCTCGATCTTTTTGATCAGGTCGTCGTTGTTCTGGAAGATATGGGTATAGCGGTGAATACGCTCGCCGGTCAGGTGGCTGATGGCGGTCATGGTGTCCTGGTGTTCCGGCTTGTGGGCCAGCTCGTAGGTTTTGGCCACGGTGTTGATATGGGGGGCGATCGCCGGGTGATCGACGATGCTGGAGACCTTTTCGCCACCGACATAGGCGTTGATTTTGAGTGCCCTGAGGCTCTCGACATACTCTTTGGGGGTTTTAAGGGCCATGATGATACTCCTGGTCACTGCGGAAGTTGCTGGCGGCTGAATACAGGCATACAGCGGAGGTGTACGACGGGATATGCGCGTAGAGGGCGCCAACTTTAATACATTGGACGAAATTTGGCCACTCCCATGTGCTTTCGGGGAGGTCGGCGCGCTGCCTGGGCTCGGACTTTAGCCGATGTAGCGCTTGCGCTTTTTCTCCTTGAGGCGCTCCAGGTCGACAATGATCAGGCCGTCCACACAGTCGCCAAAGGCGGGGTCCACATTGAAGGCGGCAAACTGCACCCCCCCCGCGCCGCAGATTTCGGGGTACTGTTTATAGAGGGTGGGCACACTCAGGTTCATATGGGAGAGGCTGCCCTTGAGCTGGGTGAATTCCTGCTTGTAATCCAGGCCGGGGAATTGGCCGGCGAGTTCGTCGCGCCGTTGCGGGGGGATGATATAGGGAAGGTTGGCGGTGGCCAGGGTGGTTGCCGTGGGGAAGTGGGTGCCGTAGAAATGCACCAGCATTTCCATCGCTTGGGAGGGGTAGTTGTTGCTGATGCTCACCGGCCCGAACAGATAGCGATACTCCGGATTTGCCCTGAGGAAGGCGCCGATGCCGTACCACAGGTAATCCAGACTGCGCTTGCCCCAGTACCTCGGCTGGACAAAACTGCGGCCCAGCTCCAGGCCCCTGATCAGGTAGGGGTGCATACCGGGGCCAAAGCGGAACAGGGTGGTGGAATAGAGGTGGTTTTCCCCCAGGGTGTCGGCGCAGGGGCGGGCGTCGCACAGGCGGTAGGCGCCGGCAATTTCCAGCTCATCCTCATCCCACAGGATCAGGTGGAAGTAGTGCTGGTCGTAGAGGTCGGTATCGCGGCGGCGCCCGCTGCCCTCTCCCACGGCGCGAAACGACAGCTCCCGCAGACGGCCGATCTCCCGCATGATGGTGGAGTCCGGCTGGCAGTGGTAGAGGTAGATCTGCTTGTTGTCGTCGGTGGTGCCCAGCAGTTCGCAGCGGTGGATTTCCTCCCGTAGCAGGCCGCGGTTCTCCGGGTGGGCGATGGCTGCCTCGGTGCTGAAGATGCCATCCCGGTCGCGGCCGATGCGGTAGACATGGCGGCGGAACAGTTGCGCCTTTTCGCCAATGGGCATGCCGCTGCGCTGGTAGCTCTCCGGGCTGACGGGTTCGCCGATGCGGATGTCCACGCAATTTTTGGCGTGCTTGAACATCTCCCGCACCAGCCACAGGGTGGAGATGGGCCTGGCCAGAAATGACAGGGCATAGAAAAAGCCCGAGTTGCGGCCGTCCACGAAGGTGGGCAGCACGGGGGCATTGCAGGAGGTGGCAATGCGCAGGAAGCCGCTGCGCCACTTGCCGTCCCTGACCCCCTTGGTGCCCAGGCGGGACACTTCCCCGGCGGGAAAGATAATCAGCGCCCCCTCGTTTTTGAGGTGCTGCTGGATGGCCTCCAGGTTCTTGCGGGGGGTGTTGCCCCCCATGTTGTCCACCGGCAGCAGCAGGTTGTGGAGGGGTTGCAGGGTGGCCAGCACATCATTGGCCACCACCTTGACGTCGGGGCGCACGGCGCGCACCAGCTTGAGCAGGGCGAGACCGTCGAGGGAGCCGATGGGGTGGTTGGCGACGATCACCACCCGCCCCCGGGGCGGGATGCGCTCGCGCTCGTTGTCCCGCACCGAGTAGCTGAACTGGAAGTAGTCCAGCACCTGCTCGACGAAATCAAAACCCTTGAGGTAGGGGTAGCTTGCGGAAAACTGCTGGAACTCCTTTTCGTGAAACAGCAGACGCAGTACCCGCGCCAGGGGGCGGGCGAGAAACGGCCGCTTTTCCCAGAAATCCGGGTAGCGATCCTGCAGAAATGTTTCGACGTTGAGCATGGGATCCTCCGCGCTTTGGCGGGGAGCCTAGGGCAACAGTCTTACAGGAGTGTGACGGGGTGGGAGGTGATAGAGGGGAGAGGGGAGATGGGGCGGCTTCGTCTCCCGTCGCCCATCTCACGTCTGCCGCAAAAGATCCTACCGA
>CAZWUP010000002.1:16282-31641 GCA_964637045.1 uncultured Porticoccaceae bacterium
GGGGGGGGGGGGGGGTGGGGGGGGGGGGGGGGGGGGGGTGGTGTGGGGGGGGGGGGGGGGGGGGGGAGGGGGGGGGGGGGGGGGGAGGGGGGGGGGGGGGGGGGGGGGGGGGAGGAGGGGGAGGGAGAGGGGAGGAGAGGGGAGATGGGGCGGCTTCGTCTCCCGTCTCCCCTCTCCCGTCTGCCGCAAAAGATCCTACCTAAGATGCCCCAGCTGCTTCTGCACCACCTGCAGCACCGGCTTAAACAACTTGGGGGTCGCGCCGACGATATGGCCGGTTTCCAGGTAGGTGTCGCCGCCCTGGAAGTCGCTGACAATGCCCCCGGCCTCCTTGATCAGCAGCACCCCGGCGGCGATATCCCAGGGCTTGAGGTGCATTTCCCAGAAGGCGTCGAAACGGCCGGCCGCCAGGTAGGCCAGGTCCAGGGAGGCGACTCCCATGCGGCGAATCCCCGAGGATTGCTCCGCCAGGATGCGCAAGACATTCAGGTAGGGCTCCATGTCCACGGTGGAGGGCGGGCTGAAGGGGATGCCGGTGGCGATCAAGGCGCCGTTCATATTCATTCGTCCGGTGACCCGCAGGCGGTGGTCGTTGAGGTAGGCCCCGCGTCCCCGGCTGGCGGTAAATTCCTCCTGCTTGATGGGGTCGAAGATCACGGCGTGTTCCGGGCGGCCCTTGTGGAGGCAGGCGATGGAAATGGCGTAGTGGGGAATGCCGGCAATAAAGTTGGTGGTGCCGTCCAGGGGGTCGATAACCCACAGGTACTCGCTGTTGGGATTGCCGACATAACCGCTCTCTTCCGCCAGGATGCGGTGGTCCGGGTAGGCCTTGTGGAGGTGGCTGATGATCTCCTTCTCCGAGGCGCGGTCGACGTCGGTGACAAAGTCGTTGCGGCCCTTTTCGTCGACCCTGATTTTCTCCATGCGCTCGGTGGCGCGGAGGATTTTTTCGCCGGCACTGCGGGCAGCGCGCAGGGCAATATTGACCATTGGTTCCATGACAGTTTCAAAGAGCGTTTTGAGGGGCGGCGATTGTAACAGAGAGCGCTGGGTAGAGGTAATTGACGGTGAGCCGGCTCCGGGGCCGGGCCCTGTGCTTTGGCGGCGGCTTGCTGATAAAATCCCCGCTCCTCGGAGCACTTCAGCCCGGCGCACCTCAGGGAGTGCAATGAACACAGCAATTCTCGCCAACATCAGAATCGTTCTCGTCGACACCAACCACCCCGGCAATATTGGCGGTGCCGCCCGGGCCCTCAAGAATATGGGGCTCAGCCAGCTGTGGCTGGTCTCCCCCAGGGAATACCCCTCGGAGCGGGCGCTGTGGCGCGCCGCCAGCGCCCTGGATGTCCTCGACAACGCGGTGGTGGTGGACACCCTCGACGAGGCTGTCGCCGACTGCGGCCTGGTGGTCGGCACCAGCGCCCGGGATCGGCGCATCCCCTGGCCCATGCTCAATCCCCGGGAGTGCGGTCGCCGGGTGTGCAGCGAGGCCCATCAACACCAGGTGGCCATCGTTTTCGGCCGCGAGGACCGGGGCCTGACCAACGAGGAGCTACACCGGTGTACCTACCATGTTCATATCCCGGCCAACCCCGACTACAGCTCACTGAACCTGGCGGCCGCGGTGCAGGTGCTGGCCTACGAGTGCCGGATGGCCGCCCTGGAGGACGCCGCCGGCGAGCTGCCGGATCTCAATACCTGGGATATCCCCCCCGCGCGGATGGCGGACCTGGAAATGTACTTTCAGCACCTGGAGCAGGCGCTGGTGGATATCGACTTCCACGATCGGGATAACCCCCGCCAGACCATGACCAGGCTGCGCCGCCTGTACGGGCGGATACGGCTGGATGAAATGGAGTTGTCCATCCTGCGGGGGATGCTCACCGCCATCCAGAATGTGGGACACAAACTGAAAAAGCTCAAGTCGGAGTGAGGTGTGCGGGCTTATACTTGACTAAAAAAGTGGGTTATTCCATACTTCCAGGCTGCCGAATCGCCATTGGAGATGGTCATGAGATTGACAACCCGGGGCCGTTACGCGGTTACAGCCATGCTCGATCTGGCGTTGCACGGCACCGCCAAACCCATCAGTCTTGCCGATATATCCCGCCGCCAGGAAATCTCCCTATCCTACCTGGAGCAGTTGTTCGCCAAATTGCGACAGAGCAATCTGGTGTCCAGTGTGCGCGGCCCAGGTGGCGGTTACCTGTTGAGCAGGCCGCGAAGCAAGATCAATGTCGCCGAGATCATCGACGCCGTCAACGAAAGTGTCGATGCCACCAGTTGCAACGGCAAGGGGGATTGTCAGGCCGGCGAGGTTTGCCTGACCCACCATTTGTGGGAGGGGCTGAGCGACAAGATCCACGATTTTCTCAGCGACATCACCCTGGAGCAGCTTACCGACAACCGCAATGTGCAGGAGATTTGTGACCGCCAGAATCTCAAGACCGCCCCTGGCGGCAGTGACCCCCAGCTGATCAAGGCCTCCTTGATGTCGTGACGGAAACCCCCATGAAGTTGCCCATTTATCTGGACTATGCCGCCACCACCCCGGTGGACCCCCGGGCGGCGGAGAAGATGCTGCACTACCTGACCCCGGATGGGGTTTTTGGCAACCCCGCGTCCCGCTCCCACAGCTTTGGCTGGCAGGCGGAGGCGGCGGTGGAGGAGGGCCGGCGCCAGGTGGCCGCGCTGATCAACGCCGACCCCAGGGAGATTGTCTGGACTTCGGGGGCCACCGAGTCCGACAACCTGGCCATCAAGGGCTGTGCCCATTTCAACCAGGACCGGGGCAGGCACATTGTCACCTCCAGGATCGAGCACAAGGCAGTCCTCGACTCCTGCCGCGAGCTGGAGCGGCAGGGGTGGGCGGTCACCTATCTCGACCCCGACGGCGACGGACTCACCACCCCCCAGGCGGTGGCGGATGCTATCCGCGATGACACCGTGCTGGTGTCCATCATGCACGTCAACAACGAGATCGGCGTGATCAATGATATTTCCGCTATCGGTGAGGTGTGCCGGGAGCGCGGTGTCTTCTTTCATGTGGATGCCGCCCAGAGTGCCGGCAAGGTGGCCATCGACCTGGCGGCCACGAAGGTGGATCTGATGTCCTTCAGCGCCCACAAGATCTACGGCCCCAAGGGCATTGGCGCCCTCTACGTGCGGCGCAAGCCCAGGGTCCACATCGAAGCCCAGATTCACGGCGGCGGCCACGAGCGGGGCATGCGCTCCGGGACCCTGCCGGTACACCAGATTGTCGCCATGGGGGAGGCGTTCCGCATCGCCAGGGAGGAAATGGACGCCGAGGAGGCGCGCATTCTCGAGCTGCGCAAGCGCCTCTGGGAGGGCCTCGGGAGTCTCGAGGAAGTCCGCGTCAACGGCTCCCTGAGCCAGCGGGTGCCCGGCAACCTCAATGTGAGCTTTGCCTATGTGGAGGGCGAATCCCTGATCATGGCCCTCAAGGATCTCGCCGTGTCCTCCGGCTCGGCCTGCACCTCCGCCAGTCTCGAACCCTCCTATGTGCTGCGGGCCCTGGGGCTGGATGACGAGCTGGCCCACAGCGCCATCCGCTTCAGTATCGGCCGCTTCACCAGCGAGGAGGAAATTGCCTACACCATCGAGTTGGTCAAGAGCGCGGTGACCAGGCTGCGGGAACAGTCCCCCCTGTGGAACAGGTTCAAGGACGATGTCGATACCAGCAAGGTCGGATCGGTGACCCCCTAAGAGTTTGCCACCGCAGTTGATTACACATGAGTCAGATTCAAGGGCTACACGGCGGTAGCGGCCGAGGGCAGAGGTTTCCAGCACCGGCACGAGTACATCCCTGTAGCCTGCGTCGGCGACGTCCTGTCGCCGACGCTGCTGGAAACCTCTGCCCTCGACCCCGAAGTGTCGCCCTAATTTCCGACTTGTGAGTAATCCTAAGTCCGACAGGCTGCTCGCCTCCCCTTTTTTCAATAAGCCTCTGCCGCAGTTTCCAGGTGCTCGATCACCGCCGCCATCACCTGGCAGGCGGTTTCCAGATCTGCCTCCGCCACCGGAAAGGGCAGGGCCTTGGACAGCTCGAGATGGCGCTCATTGGCCGACTTGCGGGCGGCCTCACCTTTCGGCGTGATTTTCACCAGGTGGGATTTCTTGTGGAGCGGGTTGTCTTGGAGTTCCAGGAATCCGTCCTTCACCAACAGGCTCACCATGCGCCCCACACCCTGGCGGGTCTGGCCCATCTCGTGGCAGATCTGCGGAATGGTCAGTGGCTGTCCGGCCCGCACCAGTACCCCCAGCAGCAGGTTGCGGGAGCGGGTCAGTCCGGTGCCGTCCAGGGCGTTTTCGGTTTCCGCCAGTAACAGGCCATTCAGTTTGAAGACCCCCAGGCGAAACCGGGTCATTAGCTTTTCGAGGTCGGTGTTGGGCATTGTCACTCGCCGTGCTGCGGAAGGAGCTGCTGAGAAAGGGCTATTGTAGGGCCAACTGCTGCGGCGGGCTATCGGCCTGGACGAATAATGAAAACTAGTTGACATTATGTAAACAGGTTTACATAATCCGTGCCGTGACCCTCACTGCTGTCCCGCGGTTTTTCGGGTGACTACCGGAAACTGTAGCGCTACCTTGAGTTTTCTAGAGGGGGCTCGGTGGCGGATTCATGTCTCCAGACATTTGCGGGACGGCAATGTGTGACCCTTAGTTGTTCCCTGTCATCCCCTGTGTTTCGTGACCCGGAGTTCCCCATGAGCCACCACCCCGCCTATCACCACCACGCCCTGGCCGCCTTGGCGGCCTCGGACCTGATGCTTGCCAAAGCCCCCACCCTGGCCATCGATGCCCCCCACACCCTGGGGCAGGTCACCCGCGACTGGCTGAGCGCCGAGCTGGGCAAGCAGGTGCCCGGGGCGCAGCTGGCAGAGCTGGTGGTGGAGGACGAGCACGACGGCATGACCAGCCGCAAGCACTGGCGTTTGAACTGGAATGAGGCGGGCAGGGCGGCGGGTTTGCCGGGCTCGGTGTTCGTCAAGGCCACGCCGGAGGCACCCTACAACCGGGAGACCCTGGCCATGCTCCACATGCACGAGATCGAGACCAACTTCTACGCCCAGATTCAGCCGGAGCTTCCGGAGCTGGCCCCCAAGGCCTGGTACGCTAAGAGCTATCCCGGCGGGCGCTTTATGATCGTTCTCGAAGACTTGGCGGACCGCAACGGCCACCCCTACTGGCTGGCGGATGACTGTAGCCTTACCCACGCCAGGGCCATCGCCGTGGCCCTGGCCACCCTCCACGCCACCTACTGGGAGAGCCCCAGGTTGGTGGGGGACCTGGCCTGGGTGCGCCCCCGCACCAGCAGGTTCGGCTGGCCCTGGCTGCGCCACTCCTTTGGCCAGGCCCGGGCCCGGGTACTGGAGCCGGATGCGGGCTACGACATTCCCGAGGAGGCGGTGCGCCTGATGAAGTTGTGGGATAAACACGCCGAGGCGGTTTACGCCCACTGGGAAACCCAGCCCCACACGGTACTCCACGGCGACAGCCACCTGGGCAACACCTTCTCCTACCCCGATGGCCGGGGCGGCCTGTTCGACTGGCAGGTCATGTTTCGCGGCAGCGGGCTGCGGGATCTCAACTACTTTATCCACTCTGCGCTGAACAATGACGACCGTGCCCGTTACCAGGCGGAGATTTTCGATCTCTACCTGGAGACCCTGGCCGCCGGCGGCGTCAAGCTGGATCGGGATCTGGCCTGGAACGACTACTGTCTCTACACCTTCGACGCCTGGGACGCCAATATCAAAACCTGGGCGCGGGGCTTTTACGGCCACGACCCCAAGGCGCTGAAGCGCTGCCGGGATGCCAATATCGGCTCCCTGCTCGACAACGATGTGGCAGGGCGGCTGCACCAGCTGCTGAAGACCCTGGGGTAGCCGGAGCCGCCACAGCGGGGCATGCCGGCAGCCCCTCAGCGGTGACGGCGGCGGTGGTCTGCCTCGAGAAAAGTGATCAGCTGCTGAACGGTGTGCTGGGTGGTTTGCAGGTCGCCGTCGGGGATGGCGGAGGCCATCCATTGACAGGCTTTGGCCTGATTGTCCCTGGCGGCGTCGTGGGCGGCGCGGCCCGAGGGGGTGAGCGCCAACAGCTTGATTTTTTGATGGTCGGGGTTGTCGATAAAGTCGATGTGACCATCCTTGACCATCAGGTTCACCAGCCGGGTGACCCCCTGGCGGGTCTGACCCATCTCGTGGCACACCTCGACAATGGTCATCGGCCTGGAGCTGCGCTTGAGGATGCCCAGAATCCGCGACCGGGCCGGGGTCAGCTTCATGCCATCGAGCACCTTTTCCGCCTCCACCATCAGCAGTCCCTCCAGCTTGAAGATCTGCAGGTTGAGGCGCTCCATCAATTTGCCTTTTTCGATGGGATCCATGGTCCGGGTTCCGGGCTGGTTGTCTGAATATAGCTAACTGGGAGCCGCCGCAACGTGTCAGAGGTTGCAGTGATCCCCCCAGGGGGCGCCCGGAGAGTATACAACGTGCGGGGTGAGAGCAAGTTCTGCTGTGCCTTTGGATTTGCGGAGTCGCCACAGGTTTGCTGACAGCTGTGTCAACTAGTTGACACAGCTGTGGCTGGCGTGTAAATTTTCCCATGTTCCGTACCAGCCGGACATCGGCCAACCCAAATACTCGGGATAAGGCCAGGGCGCGCCGCCCGTCCAGGCCCGCAGGGCTGGTCGGCAAACCGAACCAATAACTAACGGTAAATGGAATCCCTGCAGATGGCGCAAGCGCCCCTACATTGTGTTCCGCCGCTGTGTGTGGCGGGAGCAGACACCAACTCACAACTAATCAGGAAACCGTCATGAAGTCCAAGCATCTGTCCCTGGCCGCAGCCATCGCCGTCGCCTCCACCTCAGCCCTGATCAGCAGCCCAGGCCACGCCCAGGCCCGGACCCTGGATGAAATCGTCGTCACCGCCCGTAAGCGGGAGGAGAGCATCCAGGATATCCCGGTGTCGGTGACCGCGGTCAGTGGCGAGGAGCTTGCCGCGCGCAACATTGTCCAGATGTCCGATGTCCTCGCGATCTCCCCCAACGCCAATATCCAGGTGGCCCAGGGCAACCCGACATCCCTGCGCATGACCATCCGCGGCCAGACGGTGAGCGACATTCTGCTCACCCTGGACCCGGCGATTGGCGTATACAACGACGGCTTCTATCTCGCCCGCCCCGACGGCGCGGCCACCGATATGCTGGATGTGGAGCGGGTGGAAGTCCTGCGCGGTCCTCAGGGCACCCTGTTCGGCCGCAACACCACTGGCGGCGCACTCAATATCACCACCGTCAAGCCGGTCCACGAACTGGAGGGCTCGGTCAAGGGGCGGGTGGGTAATTACGGCCGCCGCGACCTCGAGGGGGTGCTCAACCTGCCGTTGGTGGCGGATCAGTTGGCCCTGCGGGTGGCGGCCAGTACACTGAATTACGATGGTTTTGGCGACAACAAGACGACAAATGAGGATGTGCCCTCGGAGGACAGCGAGCACTTCCTGGGTAAGCTGTTATGGACCCCGACCGACTCTTTCGAGTTGCTCCTCAAGGCCGACATCCAGGATATGACCCTGCGGGACCAGCCCATTGTCGTCAATTACTACGCCGACAACCCGGCCGGCGACAATACCCGGGCCTACATTGCTGGTCTTTCCGGTGGCAGCGACTCTCCGGACAATTACCGCGGCGATGTGATAGGAGATATCGACACTATCTTCCAGGACGTGGACCCGGTGTCCGAGTTGGAGAGCAAGATTTTTTCCGCCACCGCCATCTGGGACCTCGACGCGTTCACCGTGAAGTTTCTCTCAGGTTACCGGGAGCTGGACCGGGTCTCCCAGATTGACCTCGACGGTACCCCCTACCCGGTGATGACCACTGAGACCCGGCTCAATGACTACGAAAACTTCTCCGCCGAGCTGCAGGTCTTGGGCACCGCCCTGGATGGCAGCCTGGAGTGGGTGACCGGAGTCATGTATTTCACCGAAGAGGGCAACGAGGGTTCCACCACCGCCCTGGGATCTGTACCCAGTCTGGGTGGCATCGGGGTGATCAGCAACTTTGACGGCGATATCACCAACGACGCCGTTGGCGCCTTTGCTCAGGCTACCTACGCCCTCAGTGAGGATCTCTCCGTTACCGGCGGCCTGCGCTATTCCAAGGATGAAAAAGAGTTGATATCCCGCAACAGCAGTACCATCCCCCTGCTTGCCATGACAGTGTGCAGTGTGCCCTCCAGCGGCAGTCAATGCAGAGCCGCCTTCGACTTGGAAGATGACTCCATCGACTATCTGCTTAGCCTGGACTACCAGCTTACTCCAGATGTGATGGTGTTTGCCCGCACCACCACGGGGTACAAGAGCGGTGGCCATCAGCTGCGGGGCTCCGGCGCCTTCTTCACCCCGGCGGATCCCGAAGAGGTCACCGACTACGAAGTCGGCTTCAAGGCCGACCTGGCGGAGGGTTCGCTGCGGGTCAACGGTGCTCTGTTCTACACCGAGTACGAAAACATCCACCGTTCCGCCCTGGTGTTTATCAACAACGCTTCGGCAACTCTGCTTGTGAACGCCGCCGAAGGCACTGTGCAGGGCGGCGAGCTGGAGATTTCCTGGCTGCCAACCGACAAACTCCAGCTCGGTGCCACCCTGGGCTACACGGACGCCACCTACGACCAATATGACGATCTCGACGCCAGTGGCAATACCGTGGACCGCTCTGGCGAGAAATTCCTCTCGGTCCCGGAAATGACCTACACCCTGTCCGCGGCCTATACCCAGCCCACCAGTTTCGGCGCGCTGCTGGCCCGGCTCGACTATATCTGGCGCGATGAGATGATCACCGGTTCCTATGTGGGCTCCAACGATCCCACCACGGTGCTCGCCACCGAGCTCGGCTTGCTCAATGGCCGCGTTACCGTGGAAATGGACAATGGTCTTGACCTTTCCCTGTTTGGCCGCAACCTCACCGATGAGCGGGAGCCGGTGGTGGGGCTGGATATCACCACCACCACCGGCTGGTCCGGCAGCCAGTGGAGTCGACCCCGGGAATACGGCCTGGAGGCAGTCTATCGCTTTTGACCCCGGATGATGGCGGCGGTCACAGACCGTCATCAATTGCTGACCGAACCCACCAGGAGGTAAGACCAGATGCTGGATAAAAAAGTGGAAGCCATCTTGCGCGACAGTTATGTGCCGGATGGGCCATCGGTATGGGATATCCCCATTGCCCAGGTGCGGGAGGGTGTTGTCGCCATGACCGCGGCGCTGCCCACCCCCGACGTGACAATAGCCGGAGCCCGGGACATGACCATTCCCGGCCCCGGGGGCGACCTGCCAGTGCGCGTCTACACCCCGGAGGGGCGGGGGCCCTTTCCACTGCTGATGTTCTTTCACGGCAGCGGATTTGTGATGTGCAATCTGGACACCCACGACCACACCGCCCGCTCCCTGTGCCGGGGCAGCGGAGCGCTGGTGGTTTCCGTGGATTACCGCCTGGCCCCGGAAAACAAGTTCCCCGCCGCCGTCGAGGACGTGCTGGCGGCGACCCGCTGGTGGCGAGCCAACGGCGCGGCCCTGAATGCCGATGTGACCCGGGTGGCCGTTGCCGGCGATAGTGCCGGCGGCAATCTGGCCGCGGTCTGTGCCCGCCTTTGCCAGCGCGCCGGAGAGCCTCTGTGTGCACAGCTGTTGATCTATCCGGTGCTGGACTACCACACCCCGGGAACACCCTCCTATGTCAGCAATGACGGCAACTTCGGCCTCACCCGGGAGCGTATGGAGTGGTTCTTCCATCATTATCTGACACACCCGGGGGAGGCCGTGGACGAGCGGGCGGCGCCGCTGCGCGCCACCGACTTTGGCGGTTTGCCACCGGCCCATATCATCACTGCGGAGTACGATGTATTGCGGGACGAGGGTAGACTGTACGCCGAGCGGCTGGCCGCGGAAGGTGTTCCGGTGGTGTACCGCGACTGGCCCGGGATGATCCATGGCTTCTGCGGCTATGCCGGCATTCTGCCCCAAGCTGAAGATGCCCTGGCATCCTGTGGCTCCTGGCTGGCGGAACAGTTTGCCAAGGCCTGACACCATAATTATGAGGAGTTGCCGATGAACCCTGAAACCCCCACCGTCGAATGCCTGTACCGAGCCGCCAATTACCTCGGTGAATCCCCCCTGTGGTCGGCCACCGAGCAGGTGCTGTACTGGATTAATTGCGAGCGGGAGCCAACCCTGTTCCGCCTCGACCCGGCCAGCGGCGCCCTGCGCCAGTGGCCACTGCCGGAGCGTATCGGCGGCGTCTACCTGGACGCCGGTGACCGGCTTTATGTGGCCCTGGCCAGCGGCATCTACGGGTTCGACCCCGAGACGTCAGCCCTCGACCTGATTGCCGCGAACCCCCACCCGGACACGGTGATGCTCCACGAGGGCAAGTGCGACCGCCAGGGCCGGCTGTGGATCGGCTCCCTGAGCAAGCGCCTGGTCAGCCACGGCGAGACCGGCGGGGCCTACATCTACCGCCTCGACGGCGACACCCTGGTGCCCCAGATCAGCGACATCAGTGTCGCCAATGGCCTGGCCTGGAGCCCCGACGGGAGCCGCATGTACCACACCGATACCCTGGCCAGCAGGGTCTGGGTGCACGACTACGACACCGCCACCGGGGCCATCGCCAACCCCCGGGTGCTGTTTGCCATCACCCCGGAAGAGGGCGGCCTGGACGGCGCCGCGGTGGATGCCGAGGGCGGCTACTGGACGGCCCTGTTCAAGGGCAGTTGCCTGCGCCGCTATACCCCCGAGGGGGTGCTCGACCGGGAAATTGCCCTGCCCATCTCCCAGCCCACCATGCCCGCTTTTGGCGGCCCCGACCTGACCACCCTGTTTGTCACCACCACCAGGCATGGCAAGAGTGCCGAGGACGTGGAGCGGGAGCCCGGCCTCGGCGACCTCTACACCATCGCTGGCCTTGCCCAGGGCCTGCCAGAGCCGCGCCTAAAGCGCAACCGTTAACCTCCCAATTGCGACGGAAGACAACCCATGACCCAGACCCTCGACAGCGCCGAAGCCAAGCTGCACCAGGAAACCCTGGCCGCCCTGACTGAATCCGACTGGGCACTCGCCCACGCCCCGGCCATGGCCATCGACGAGGTCCACCGCCTGGACCAGATCGACAAAGCCTGGCTCAATGCCACCCTGGGTGCCGGCGTGCCCGGTGCCGAACTGCTGGAGCTGGTGGACACCGATGCCCACGCCGGCATGACCGACCGCAAAAAGTGGCGGCTGACCTGGAATGCCAGCGGGGAAAAGGCCGGCCTTCCCGGGGCGATTTTCGTCAAGGCCACCCCGGACTCCGGGGCCCACCGGGAAATGCTCGCCGTGTTGCACATGGATGAAGCCGAGGCCAAGTTTTTTCGCCAGCTGCACCCGGAGAATCCGGGGCTGGCCCCCGAGGCGTATTACTTTCGCAGTTACGGCGGTGGCCGCTCCCTGATCATCCTCGAAGACCTGGAGGCCCGGGGTTGCCGGCCGTTCTGGCAGGCCGACCACCTCAGTCTGGACCACGCCCGGGCCATCGCCGTCACCCAGGCGCGCTTTCACGCCAAATATTGGGGCACCGAGCGGCTCGCCGGCGACCTCCACTGGGTGCGCCCCAGGACCCGCCGGTTTGGCTGGCCGTGGCTGTTCGACGCCCACCACAGGGTGCGCCAGACCTTCCTCGACACCGCCACCGAGGACCAGCTGCCGCCCCACGCGCGGAGTGTCCTGCAGACCTGGCACGACCACTGTCGGGACCTTTATCGCCACTGGGACACCAAGACGCTGACGGTGATTCACGGTGACTCCCACATCGGCAATACCTATTTGCGCCCCGATGGCAGTGCCGGCTACTACGACTGGCAGGTGGTGTTTGCCGCCAACGGGTTGCGGGATCTGGCCTATTTCCTCTACTCCGGCTTTACCGATGAGCAGCGCCGCAACCACGAACAGGAGGTTTTCGATCTCTACATCGACACCCTGGCGGAGTGCGGGGTGCGCCTGGATAGGGAAGAGGCCTGGAACGACTTCTTGCTGTTTGCCCTCGACCGCTGGGATGCGGGCATGATGTCCTTTGTTCACGGTACCTACAACCACGCCCGCAGTGCCCAGTTGCGCCAGTTCGCCGCCGTGGCCGGCGCCATTGCCGACCACGACATCGCTGGCCGTCTCGCCGCCGAATTGCGCAGGTTGAGATAGCCCCGGCACCAGGGACAAGTTTTACAGACACCACAACAACGCTAACACCGTCAGAGAGGAAGCCCCGATGAAACCGAGAAACCCTGTTGTCACCGCCATTGCCGCCTGTGTCGCAACCCTGGCCGCCGGCACCGCCACCGCCCAGGCCCCCAGGGGGGCGGTACTGGAAGAGGTTCTGGTAACCGCCCAGCGCCGGGTGCAAACCGTTCAGGATGTGGCCCTGACGGTCACCGCCATGTCGTCTGCGGACCTGCAGCGCGGTGGCGTCACCGATTTCCGCGACCTGCAGACCCTGGTCCCCGGCCTGACCTTCGGTGGCCAGGGCAGCAATGCCCAGCCCGCCATCCGCGGGGTTTCCACCCTGCTCAGTGTGGCCGGTGCGGAAAACCCCAATGCAGTCTATGTGGACGGGGTGTACCACGCCGCCCAGAACCTGCTCAACATGGACCTGCCGGACGTGGAGCGCATCGAAGTGCTGAAGGGGCCCCAGGGCACCCTGTTCGGGCGCAACGCCACCGGCGGCGCCATCCAGATCTTCACCCGCAACCCCAGTTTCGAGCCCACTGGGGATATCGCCGTGGAAACCGGCTATTACACCGGCAGCGGCAGCAGCCGCAGCTCGCCGCGCTACCAGGTCAAGGGTTTTGTCAGCGGCCCCCTGGCGGAGGACACCCTGGCGGCGAGCCTGTCCGGCAGCTACCAGTGGGTGGACGGCTTTATGACCAACGACGCCACCGGGGAGCGCACCGGCCGGATCGAGAAATCCTCCCTGCGGGGCAAGTTGCTGTTCACTCCCAACGACAGCACTGAAATCACCCTCACCGGCTATTACGTCGACATGCCCGACATCCAGGGTCAGCTGCTCGGGGTTCCCTACCGGGGGTTCAGCGCGGCCAACGCCCCGGAGTTCCAGGGTCCGCCCCTGGGGGGCGACGGTGTGGTACCGAGCAAGCCCCACCACACCGCCCACGGTCCCGGGGTGGATGTGGCGGAGTTTCGCGAGTACGGCGGTGTCCTGCGGGCGCAGTTCGAGTTCGACGCCGGCACTCTGACCGCCATCACCGGCTACAACGACTCCTTTACCAACAACCACAACAACGTGGATGGCGCCAAGTCCCCCCAGTTCTGTCTCGCCACCTTCGCCTGCGTGGAGTATGACTTCACTCCCGAAACCAAGGAGCTTTCCCAGGAGCTCAACTTCGCGTCCGCGGATATTGGCAACTGGAGTTATGTGGCGGGCCTGTTCTACTACGATGCCGAGGGCGGTACCCGGGGCATTATCCAGCAGAGCCTGGTCCCCGGCGGCGTGCTGGCCCAGGACAACAGCTATGAAACCCGGGCCCTGGCCGCCTACGGCGAGGTGACCTTCACCCCGACGGAGCGCCTGACCCTGGTGGCCGGGCTGCGCTGGAACCGGGACGAGGCGGACGACGAGGCCGCCCAGACCCTGGCGGCCCCCGCCGTGTCCAAATCCCTGAGCAACACCAGTACCACCCCCAGGGTGTCGGCAACCTATGCCTTCAGCGACAGCCTCAACGGCTATGCCACCTATACCCGGGGTTTCAAGAGCGGGCTTACCGGGGCCTCCAACGTGGCCAACAACTACGCCCCGGTGGACCCGGAGGAAATCGACGCCTTCGAGGTTGGCGCCAAGTACGCCACCCCCGGCCTGGCCTGGAACCTGGCGGCGTTTTACTACGACTACCAGAACAAGCAGGAACAGACCTTCACCGGCACCAGCAATATCGTCAAGAATACCGGGGCCGTGGAAATCTACGGGGTGGACGCCGACCTCAGCGCACCCCTGAGCGACAGCCTGTCGCTGCGGGCCGCCCTGAGCTGGCTGCCCCAGGCGGAGTACGAGGACTTTCCCGACGCCTCCGGCAACAGCCCCCAGTACATTCCCTTTCCCCCCAACCCCATGGCGTGCATAGGACTGGGCTGTGGCGGCCTGATGCCGGTGGTGTTCGACGCCAGTGGCGACCGCTTGATCCGGGCCCCCAAGCTCACCTCCAGCCTGACCCTGGCCTATGAGGCGCCCCTGGGGGAAGGGATCCTCGACGCCAGTGCCACCCTGTTTTACTCCAGCGAGGTGCTTCTGGATATCACCGGCTTTATCCAGCAGGACGCCTATACCTCCCTCACCGCCCAGGCCGGCTACAGCTTCGGCGGGGGGCTGCGCCTGGGCGCCTATGGCCGCAACCTCACCGACGAGGAGTATTTTGCCGCAGGCCTCGTCAGTGGCTCCGGGTTCGTGGTCAACTACGCGCCCCCCCGGGAGTTGGGGCTGACTCTGAGTTACGCCTACTGATGGCCGCGGGCCGCGGCCCCGCGGCCCGCCGTCCTCTTGAGGCGCAGCCATTCAACAGACCGGACCGATTTATGACCAACCCATCGCAAACGGACACGCCGCAAGCCGATAGTCTCCACCTGGCGACCCTGGAAGCCTTGATCCAATCCGATCGCACCCTGGCCCATGCGCCAAGCCTGGCGATCGATGAGCCCCACGAACTGGGCCAGGTGACAGCCGCCTGGCTGGAACAGGTGCTCGCCGCGGATGTGCCCGGTGCCCGCCTTGGGGAACTGGCGAACACCGAGGCCCACAGCGGGATGACGGACCGGCAAAAATGGCGGCTGGACTGGAACGAGCCGGGCCGCCGCGCCGGTTTGCCCGAGTCGATCTTTGTGAAAGCCACACCCCATCTGCCAGCACACAGGGAAATGCTCTCGGTGCTGCATATGGACGAGGCCGAGGTAAAGTTTTTTCACAGCATCTACCCGGAGGTCACTGCCATAGCCCCGGCCTGCCACTACGGCAGAAGCTACGGCGGCGGTCGTGCCCTCATCATTCTCGAAGATCTGGTGGAGCGGGGGGCTCATCCCTTCTGGCAGGCGGACAGTTGCACCCTTGGCCACGCCAGAGCCATTGCCTTGGCCCAGGCACAACTGCACGCCACCTTCTGGCAAAGCGAGCACCTGCGGGGTGATCTCAATTGGGTGCGGCCACGCACCCGGCGCTTTGGCGGGCCCTGGTTGTATCGGGCCCATCGGGAGGTGCGCCAGACCTTTCTGGATACCGCCACGGAGCGGGAGTTGCCCGCCAG
>CAZWUP010000002.1:31741-36580 GCA_964637045.1 uncultured Porticoccaceae bacterium
GGGAGGTGCGCCAGACCTTTCTGGATACCGCCACGGAGCGGGAGTTGCCCGCCAGCGCGGCGGACACCCTCAGGGTTTGGCACCGGCACGCCGGCGCCGTGTTCAACCACTGGGATACCCTGCCGCTAACGGTGACCCACGGTGATGCCCACCTCGGCAACACCTATGCCAACGGCGATGGCACGGCGGGCTATTTCGACTGGCAGGTGGTTTTCGCCAGCCACGGCCTGCGGGACCTGTCCTATTTTCTGATGTCGGCGCTCACCACCGAGCAGCGCGTCGCCCATGAAAGGGAGATTTTTGATCTCTATATCGATCAGCTGGCGGACCTGGGGGTGTCAGTGGACCGCGACGACGCCTGGAATACCTACTGCCTGTTTGTCTTTGAACTGTGGAATGCCGCCATCATGACCTACATCCACGGCACCTATAACCACGCGGTGGAGGCGCAGCTGCGCCAGTTCAGGTCCATTGCCGATGCCCTGGAGCAGAACGATGTGGCGGGGCGGCTGGCGAGCCTGATTCGCCGGCACTGCTGACCACAGGGCTCGCTCAGGCCAGCGGGTCAAAGCTCTCCAGCAACCGCCGGCACCGGGCCTCGACGGCGTCCCGGTACTCCGGGTTGGTGAGGGCGTAGAGCCGTTTCTCGCGAATGGCCTGTAGGGCCACCCGGGCCACCTGGTCGGCGCTGATGGCGCCGAGACTCAGGCTGAGATTGGCGGCGCTGGGCAGCGGTGCCCCCTGGGTGATGGCCTGGGTGGTTTCCGCCAGGCGGGTGTTCACCAGTCCGGGGCATAGCACCGTAACCCCCACCCCGCTGGGGGCCAGTTCCTGGCAAAGAACTTCAGAGAGGCCGACGACGCCGAATTTCGCCGCCACATAGCCGCCAATGGTGGGTATCGGATTCAACCCGGCCATGGAGGCGGTGTTGAGAATATGGCCGCTGCCGCGCTGGCGCATGTGGTCGGCAAAGGTGGCGATGCCGTTGAAGACCCCGGTCAGGTTGATGGCGATGATGCGCTCGAAACTCTCCGGGTTCATGTCCGCCAGCTGCTGCCCGTCCGGGCCGATGCCGGCGTTGTTACACAGCACATCGACCCGGCCAAAGGTTTCCATCACCCGCTTTTTCGCCGCCGCCCAGTGCTCGCGGTCGGCGACGTTCATGGTCACGGTGAGCACCTCGCCCGGCAGGCCGCGGGCGGCCAGCACCAGTTGCGCGCTGTCGATGTCGGCCAGCACGATACGCATCCTTTCCCCGGCAAAAATTTGCGCCAGGGCCAAGCCGATGCCGCTGGCACCGCCGGTGATGAAAGCCACGCCATTTTCAAGCTGCATGATGATGTCTCGCGGGGTTGTCAAACTTCAAGTCCAGTATCCAGAGGATACTCGGGGAACCCGTGCTCTGGTGATGCTAGTAGTTCGTCAATTTGATAATAACGAGTTCATGCGTAGGTTGGGTTAGCGAAGCGTAACCCAACAATGGCTGAATGCAGCCGCACCCACTTGATGGGTATCGCTGCGCTCCACCCATCCTCTCAAGCGCAACCCGTCATTATCAAATGGAAAGAGCACTAGTGTTGAAACCTGTTGGTATCGAAACATTGCTCCCGTAGGTCGGATCGCCTAAAGCGCCTACTTTTGGTAGCGAAGCGTAATCCGACAAACACGTCGGCATCACGACATTCCTCGTCGGATTACGGCTGCGCCTCAGCGTGGCCCGCGAGCGCAGCGAGTGCTTTGGCCAAATCCGACCTACGCAAAACCGTTGCCATCGTGATGTTTCGCAATAAACGAGTTTCAATACTAGACCTCGATTCCGAGTCTGTCAGTGCCCTGCCCCGTCGGCAAAGGTGACCATGACCTTGGCGGCATCGGCGGGCGAGCGGGCCGTTTCCAGGGCGGTGAAGAACTGGTCGAAACCGAAGCTGTGGCTGATCATGGCGCTGAGCTTATCCCGCTCACGGGCCACAGTGTCAAGTACCCTGGGCAGTTCGTCGGGGTAGCCCATGGACATGATGATCTGCATTTCCTTGCGCAGCATCAGGCCAAAATCCACCACCACCGGCTCGTGGTGAGCCGCCACCACCACCAGCCTGGCATTGGATTTGGCCACCTCGATCACCTCGGTGATCACCGCGCCCACCCCCGCGGCGTCGATGAAAATATCGGTGCCCACCGCCGGTGCCCCCAGTACCGTGGCCGGGCCATGGCGCTGGTGCAGGGCAGCAAAGAGGTCTTCGCGGCCGGCCACCAGGGTGTGGTGTGCGCCCAGGGCCCTGGCCCGTTCCAGGCGGGACTCCGTCAGGTCCACCGCAACGATACTGGCGACCCCCAACTGCGCGAGCCAGAACACAACGCCGAGGCCGATGGGGCCGGCGCCAAACACCACCACCGAGCTCTGCGGGGTGGCGGCGGCGCGGTTGACCGCATGAAGGGCCACCCCCAGGGGTTCCACCAGGGCGGCCAGCTGGTAGGGCAGGTCGTCGGGAATGGCCATGAGGCTGTGGCCCGCCCTGGCGTTCCGCACCAGCAGGTAATCGCCAAAGGCGCCCTCGCTGCCGCCGTTGCCGATGACATTGTCGGACATGCCCATGGGGTTGATGGCCACCCGCTGACCAAGGTCGAGGCCGGAGACAGCGTCGCCCATGGCGACAATGTCGCCCGCAGCCTCGTGGCCCAGGGGCATGGGTTCTCCGTCCCGGGTAGCGCCCAGCTTGATAAAGGCCAGATCGGTGCCGCAGATGCCGCAGGCCCTGACCTTGACCAGCACATCCCCCGGGCCCACCTGGGGACGGGGGATGTCATCGATGCGGACGTCGTTGACGCCGTGGATCTGTACACTTCTCATAGCTGTGTGCCTGGCAGGTGATTGTCAGTAACGGGGGATGCCGGCCTGGCCCTGGCGGGCGTCGGCGCTGAACCACAGGTATTCCATGTGGTGACCGAGGATGGCGGTTTCGTCGGTATAGACAAAGCGCACGTCGTCGCCCACGGCGCCCTCCAGCACCACCGGCCGCGGGCTTGCCGTCAGCCCGGCTCTGAAGGCATCCCAGTCCGCAAGAGAGCCCTTGAGCACGATGGCCGCGTGGTGAAAGGCCATGGGGGCGGCGCTGCGGTCGAGGACATCGGTGTAGATGCGGGTGAGCCCCGCCAGGGGCTGGATCAGCTCGATCTGGATCTCGCCGATAAAGGCAAAGCCCAGACGCAGCGCCACATTGCCCTCCCCCTGGGGAGTGATCATGTGTTGGTTGACGTCGTAACAGAGAAAGTCCCCGACGCCGTAGCGGCTGTGGAATTGGGCCTGGGCGGCGGCGATGTCGGCGGTCACATAGCCGAGCTGGTAGATATCGTTGAAGGCGGTGGCTGGGGGCATGGTTGTTCTCTCTCGCAGTGATGGCGGGCCTTCAGATACTGGCCAGGTAGCCGCCATCGATGACGATGATATCCCCGGAATGGAAGGACGCGCGGTCGCTGGCCAGGTAGGCGGCAATGCCCTCGAAATCCTCGGGGTAGCCGATGGGCGGGATGGGGGTCCTGGCGGCAAAGGCGTTTTCCGTGGCCCGCTGTACCTCCGTATCGCCATCCCGCCCAAGCTCGGTGCGAATGTAGCCGGGTGCCACTATATTGGCGCGAATGCCGTAGCGACCCAAATCCACCGCCATGCTTTTCATGATCGCCGCCAGGGCGCCCTTGGCGGCCCCGTAGTGGGCCATGCCGGGAACGCCGCAGAATACCGACAGGCTGCCGCAGACGATCAGGGAGCCGCCGGGGTCGCCGGCTTTAGCGCGCTCCACCATGTGGCGGGCACCTTCTCGCAGGGTGAAGAAGCCGCCGTGCTGATTGATGTTGAGCAGGTCGTGGTAGGTTTTGCTGTCGAGCTCCAGCACCGAGGGCACCGGGGAGGCGATGCCGGCGTTGGCGATCACGCAGTCGAGGCGGCCGAAG
This sequence comes from uncultured Porticoccaceae bacterium, assembly GCA_964637045.1. Lineage (GTDB taxonomy): Bacteria > Pseudomonadota > Gammaproteobacteria > Pseudomonadales > Porticoccaceae > CAYXXZ01. Next base: position 35,687 of record CAZWUP010000002.1, read on the forward strand.
CGGGCGACGGCATCCGCCATTGCCGCAACCACCGCCGCCTCGTCGGCGACATCCACTTCCGCCGTCAGCACCCGGTTGCCGTAGGCGGCGAACTCCTCCGCCACCGCGGCATTTTTGGCCTTGCTGCGGCCCCAGATCACCACGTCGGCGCCGGACTTGGCCAGGCCCCGGGCAAAGCCCAGGCCCAGCCCGCTGTTGCCGCCGGTAATCAATGCGACCTTGCCGGTCAGGTCAAACAAGTTCTGCACCATGGTTTGATCTCCAAAAAAGTTAGTGCTGATTAGCAGGGGAGGGCAGCCGCCAGCGCGTGTTACTGGCTTTCCCACCGCTCCTGGGTGGCGGCCAGCTCGGCCTTCAGCCACATGGTTTCGCTGAGGTTGTTGCCCTCGCAGGCCGCCAGCAGTGCCGCCAGTGCCCCCTGCTTGGCGCGCAGGGAGGCCCGGTGGTCGGGTTGGGCGGCGAGACTGATGTCCACCAGGTGCAGGGCTTTCAGGGCCTGGCCCCGATCCACCAGGTGTTGGGCCCTGGCGGCCAGGGGGTCGGCGCCCCCGGCCAGGTCGAGGATGTCGCCGGCCACCGCCCGCGGCGGCACACCGTAGATCTCCGTGGTGGATTCAAAGCGGAACCAGCCGGCGTGCTCCTCCCAGATGGCGCGCACCGCCCAGGATACCTTGCCGTGACCTTCCCCCAGGGTCAGCTCCGGGGGCAGGGTGATGTCGTTCATCAGGGTAAAGAGGTCGATGCCGGCGTTCATGCCGGCAATGGTGGCGTCGTAGACATGGCGCACCCCGTCCCGCAGCCTGATCAAATCCTCCTGGATCCGGGCCGCCCCGCGCACCGGCTCGCCGTGGCCGGTGATCAGCAGTTCCGGTTCCAGGCTGCGCACGGTTTCCA
>CAZWUP010000003.1:0-34757 GCA_964637045.1 uncultured Porticoccaceae bacterium
CAGAGGTGGGAAAGTCGCCCTATTCGCTTCGAATCACCACCATTCGCCCGGAGGATCTGGCTCCTACAATAGAACCGGAACATAAGGCAGTATCAAATTGAAAGAGTAATAGTGACATATTGAGCTGAGTATTAGCCAGCTGCCTCATCCCAATGCCGCCACCACCCGTCGTCCAGGATTGCAGCCCCTCCCCCGGGGTCGCAACCCCCACACCAGCCGCTATAATGACGGCCCCGAACCACCAGGCCGACCCACAGCCGTGACCGATTTTTCCCCCGCCAGCTATCAGCGCCAGCTCGACGCCAAGCTCAGCCACCTGGAGGACCTGTTCCGGGACCACCACCTGCCCGCCCCCGAAATCTTCACCTCGCCGCCCGTCCACTACCGGATGCGGGCGGAATTCCGCATCTGGCACCAGGGCCCCGAATCCTTCTACGCCATGACCCCGGAGGGCGGCAAAGTCCCGGAGCCCATCGCCGACTTCCCCCAGGGCTCGAGGGCCATGGCAGAGGTGATGCCCAGGCTGCTGGCAGCCATCAACGGCAATCAGGAACTGAGACGCAAACTGTATGCCACGGAATTTCTCACCACCCAGGACGGCCAGGTACTGGCGACCCTGATCTACCACAAGCCCCTGGCCGCGGCCTGGGAAACACAGGCCCGGCAAGTGGCGGAAACCCTGGGTATTGGCATCATCGGCCGCAGCAAAAAGCAGAAGCTGACCCTGGGGGACGACTTTGTGATTGAAACCCTCGCGGTGGGGGGAGCCAACTACCGCTACCAGCAGGTGGAGACCGGCTTTACCCAGCCCAATGCGGCGGTCAACGAGAAAATGCTGAGCTGGGCCAGGGCGGTGTCCCGGGATAACGGTGGCGACCTGCTGGAACTCTACTGTGGCAACGGCAATTTCACCGTGGTGCTGAGCGAGAACTTCCGCCGGGTGCTGGCCACCGAGGTGGCGAAAATCTCGGTGCGCTCGGCCCAGTACAACCTGGCGCTGAACGGGGTCGCCAATGTCGCCATCGCCCGCATGTCCAGCGAGGAATTCACCCAGGCCCTGAACCGGGAGCGCGCCTTCAACCGGCTGAAGGACATCGACCTGGACAGCTACGACTTTTCGACAATATTTGTCGACCCGCCCCGGGCCGGCCTGGACCCGGCCACCCTGGCCCTGGCCAGCCGCTTCGAGTGGATACTGTATATTTCCTGCAACCCCACAACCCTGAAGGACAACCTGGCGGTGCTCACCGATACCCACAGGGTTGAGCGCTTCGCGGTGTTCGACCAGTTTCCCTACACCCGGCACCTGGAGTGCGGCGCGCTACTGCGGAGAAGGTAGACGGCCCCGGCGAAGCCCCCTGGAAGTCAGGGTTTACCCACAAGCCGGACTGTTGGGCGACACAGTGGCGTGTCAGATATTGGCGGGCAGAATAACTATCCATCCCCCCTCAACCTGGCGGCAATGCAGGGTGCAAGAGCCGTGACCGCAAGCACCACAGGCCAGATATTGCCGTCCTTCAGGGTATAGGCCTCGAGCAACACAGGCCATGGCTTGCCCTGCCAAACTCCAAATGAAAACTCAAAGACGAGGGTGAGAGTGCACCAGAAAAATCCAACGAGCCAACACTGCACAGGGCGGAAGATTTTCAGCCAGGGAAGTGACAGGTACGCCACCGCAACAATCAGCACCGAAAGCAGCAAGCCGCTCAGCGCGAGGGCCCTCGGCCCGCCCAGCCAGGGTACAAGTACAGATTCGCGCAACGCACCATTGACAACCGCCAGCACCAGGATAACGAGCCAAATCAGCGACGCCTTTAAAGTGACTGTCGCAGGCACTGAGCACTCCTTGGCGTACAACGCCTTACGCTGAGGATAGCCAAGTACCCCACAGACAATCCAGGCCCGCGGCGCGACACCGGCAACCTGTCATGCACCGTCATCACCAGGACCTACCCAAAAAGCGGGATTGTAGGCAACCTCCCAAAGATGGCCATCGAGATCCTTGAAGTAACCACTGTAACCGCCCCAGAATACCTTCTGCGGCTTTTTCACCAAGGTTGCACCGGCAGACACCGCCTGCGCCACCACGGCATCGACTTCGCCTTCAGACGCAACATTGTGGGCGAGCGAAAAGCCGGCAAACCCGCTGCCCTCTGCTGGTACCTGCGCATCTTTCGCCAATGCTTCGCGGCCAAACAACCCGAGCCAGGTTCCATTCAGGGTGAAAAACGCCACTTCAGGGGGAGAATCCATGCGCGGAAAGCCCAGACCCTTTTCATAAAAATCAATCGCCGCGGCCAGATCTCGAACACCGAGGGTGATCATGCTAATTCTTGGTTTCATGGTTTGATTTACCTGCTCCGGATTTGTCCTGATTCCCTCTCAGATATCAAATCTGCGAGATTTCCTAAAGGAACCCCTGATTAATTGTCATTGCGAGAAGTGCAACGTAAGCGATCAATATAGGACGTAATTGCGGCCTCGGCCAATCTGAGCCAACTACTTGTTTGGACCCATTGAGCGGAACAGGTTCACGATTTCCCTCAGATCCGCTTCATCCATGTGCTGGTAATCCTCGAAGCTGTCAGGGTCGTAACGCCGCAGGATGGCGTTCACCTGGACAATGCGATTGAAGATCTTGTGGCGGTGCTTGGACCGCAGGCCTTCCAGCGCTACTGTCGTGTAGGCCGCGCCGACAAGATGCGCCTTTTGCCACAGCGGTATCGAGTGGTCTCGGGCGATTCGCTCGACCTCCTGATCACTGGCGTGCCAGCTGGCGTAGGCGGCCTTGTCAGCCATGGATAATCCTTGTCACATCCGAGCGCAGCGGGTTGCCGGCAAACCGTTCCTTCCAGTATCGAGGAGTGAGTGCCGCCACGTCCCGGGCGGGGTGTTGACTCACCCGCTGCAACACATCCACCAGGTAATCGTAGGGGTTGATACCCTGCAGACGGCAGGTCACCATCAGGCTGTGCAGTATGCCCAGCTGTTCGGCGCCCAGTTCGCTCCAGCAGAACAGGTGATTCTTACGGCCCATGGGAATGACTCGCAGGGCGCGCTCCAGGTGGTTGGTGTCCATGGCAACACCCGGGTTGCCCAGGAACACCCGTAGCGACGCCTCCCGCTCATGAACATAGACCAGGGCCTTGGTGAGTGGGTTGGACGGCAATAACTCAGGCCGCTGGCGCTGTTGCGCTACCCAGGCAAAAAATGCGTCGACGAGGGGTGCGCTGTGCGCGCTCCGCCAGGCGGCAATCTCATCCGGGGGCAGTTCCCGCTCCCGGATAGCGGCCTCAACTTGATAGAGTCGCGCGATCAGGTCCAGGGCATGCTGGGCCAGCGTGGGCTCCATGCCCAGCGCCCGCTCAAAGCCCCGGCGGCTGTGGGTCCAGCAATTAGCATGGGTGATTCTGGCTTCTCCGGTGTTCAACTGCGCGACGACCCGGCGGTAGACATCGTAGCCATCGGTGAGCAGCGTACCGGCAAAACCGTGCAGCTGCTGTTCGGGATGGTGGCGGCTGCGGCTGGCGGACCAGGTAAACACCACTTCCTCCCGGTCGCCGAAAATGGGCCAGAAGTAGCTTTGCTTCATCTGCCCCGGTCCCTTGCGTCCCGCCTTCATTGGCACTTCGTCCATGGCGATCACGGTGCTGTCCAGCACGCTCTGCCATTGAGCGCGATAAATAGGCTCCAACAGGGCAATACCGCGAGACACATAATTGAGCAGCGTCGTGCGACTCAGCACAATGCCACTGTTGAGCAGGCGCTGGTGCTGGCGATGCAGCGGCAGGTGGTACACCGCCTTGTCGACCATCAGCCCGGCCAACAGGGAGACGTCAGCATAGCTCCCTTCCAGCACATTCTCTGGCGCGGGGGCTGTGATCAGCGTCTGGCCCTGTTTGTCACGCAACACCGGGCGCCGATAAATCAGCACATGGTAGATGCTGCGCTGTTGGGCGAGCCGGACGCTTTCCTTGTAGTCGATCACTTCATAACGGGACGCCTGTTCGCCCTCGAGTTCCGGTGCCGGGACATCGATGACGGTCTGCGGTACGCTGTCGTCAAACCGCAGCCCGGTATCGTTGATCTCGTTACCGCAGCGACGGGTGCGACGCCGGTGTTCTGGAATGACCTTGTCCGGCTGAGCAGGTGGTGGCTCAGGACCCTCTCGGGAGAACAGGCTGGCCTGGCCCGGATTGAGCAGTAGCTGCTTCTCGGATTTGCGACCAAACAGCTGCCGTTTGAACCAGTCCAGCTGCTGCTTCAAGCGCAGGTTCTCCGCCTCCAGCGCCGCCATGCGCACTGCCGCCGACGGGTCGTCAGCGAGTGTTGGCGAAGCGGAATGGGAGGGTGCCTTCATGGTGTGGATTTTACCATGCCGGTGTGGGAATAGCGCTTGAATTGCCGGGCTTTTTGCCAATCAATGCCGCTGATCAGACACTGCAGCTGCGCATTATCGAGCTCGAGTTTGTCACCGCTGTTGGCGACCGACTGGAAGCGGCCCTGTTCCAGCCGTTTGGCCCATATACAGAACCCGCCGCCGTGGTAATACAGGATCTTTATCTGTGTACGGCGCCGATTGACGAACACAAACCAGTCACCGCTGCTGGCGTGCAACGACAACTGATTTTGGGCAATGGCCGCCAAGCCATCGAAACTGCGGCGCATATCCACCGGTTGCTGGTACAGCCAGATGCGGGCTGTGCTCGAGAACAGCATCAGGCTGAGCGCATGCGCAGGTGAACACCACCGGGTAAACTAAGCTCAATCTCCCAGGCAGTCTCTTGCCCATCGTTCGTGTCCATCAGGTGGATTGGGAGCCAGTCATTCGACGACACTGCTTGATCCGGCACCACGTTCGAGTTGGATAGCTTCTGGCGCCAGCGCGCAAAGGTGCCGTAGGCGAGTTCGTTGTGTTTGCAGAAAGCCGTCGCGGACAAGCCGCTCTCGGAGAATTGCGTCATGATCTCGCGCCACTGCGAAGCGGATCGGCGGAGACGTTGAGAAGTTGCCATGGCTGGCTCCCGAAGTATGGATGATGGCTCAGAATACTTAAGGAAATCCCTGCGGGGGAGACGTCTCAATTTGATCGGTTACAGTGCAACGACGAAGCAATCTCGTAACTCGTTGAATTTTAGATGGCTCCGAGATTGCTTCGCTACGCTCGCAATGACAAAACACGGATTAATCAGAGGTTCCTGATGTAAATTGCTCATAGAAATTCTCCGATCTGATGATCCTTCCTCGAAGCCCGGGAAACCCGAGCCACTCAAGCACAATCTTTCTGGCCTCTGGTCAAAACGGATTTCACAGAAAGGCCGCCTCATACATCGCTTTGATGACAAATCCATTTATATCTTTGCTATTGGCGGACACAACGATCAACCCTAACGCCCACCGCTCTGGCTGTCAGACCGGGATAAACCGCAGCTTACAAGTCATCCAGGGGCACCGCTATGGCCTGATCTTTGTCGCGACGCCGCTCCTCCACAAGCTTTGAGAGTTCATAATCCACAATCATCGCCACTTTCCGATATATATGCTCCCTCCGCAGCGGTAAATGGGAGCACTAACCTGCACAAAATCAAGCTGCGCCAGCTCGGATATCGGATGGTCCATTCAGGTTCAGACACCAACGTCACGGTCGCCGTTATTACTGCCGGCAAAAGAAACCGAAATGAAGTCTATGATCTGGCACCTTCGCGCAAGAAGGACGATTAGTGATAACAGCGCCATAAACGGCTGCCGAAGCGACGCGTAGGCAGCCCGGTGGAGACCACGTGTCTTGTGGCCGCAACGAATTTAATGGCCTTATTAATCGTGTTACTTTCCTTGACTGAATTCAATTTCAAAATTGTCGCCATTCCAAAGAGTTACTTTGCCTACCCAGTCTTTTTTAGGATGAAATGTATTTCCTAAATTACTCGCTGGGTCGCCAGCAGCCACCGCTTCTGGATTTTTCGATTTTGAAATAATCGCCCGAACAACCAGACCTTTTTCAACAGCTAAATTCAGGTTGATAATGAATTCTGAATTGCCGAGTCCCTTCCATCTGCTGACCTTATCTACGTAGGTCATTGTGCCTTTACTTCGCTTCTGGAAAAACTGGTCCCACAGACTAACAACCAATTCGTTGTTCTCACTTATGGCAGAGACAGACCACTGAACATTCTTTTGCTTTGCCTTGAATGACGCAAAGGATTCCGAAATTAGCATGACTCTCCTATTCTGTTAACGCCCAAACTACCGGCAGGTTACCCAGACCGAACCGGCGGGTAAGCTGTCCGGCTCAACCATTTTTCGTGCGAAGTACATTCGTGTGTTATTCATCTTCGCAAATGCCGGTATTCTTGCCATCCAAACTTACCACGTTATTCTGCATCCAGTACTCTCTCACACCATCTATACCTCTTTTATCCGCCCAGCTATTCAATGTTTTGCGCTCGCCTTTAAATTCCAAAAATGGAACCGCAAATCCGCAGGACGTTTGCACAAGCTCAATGCTTAACTCAAATATTTGCCTAGCTCCGGTATAGCTTGGAAAGTTTTCAATTAGATCAGCCCATTTTCTATGCCTTGGGTAAACAACTTCAGACCGGCCATAAACCCTAAGAATCAATGGCTGCTTATCAAAGCTACAAAACATAATGGTCATTCGCGAATTTTCGCGGACATGCGCTGCCGTTTCGTTTCCACTGCCAGTCAGATTAAGCCAAACCAGCCTATTCGGGCTTAGAACTCTCAGACTATCCATTCCTTTTGGAGAAACGTTCACAAGCCCTTCCGCCCCAGCAGACCCAACAAAAAACAGGTGTTGAGCGTTGATGAAATCTGTGTGTGCCGAGAGCAACTCTTTGAACTTTTCTGCCACGGTGTTACCTCCTATGTATAACGCCCAGTTTTGGGACGGACTTGTAGCCGCGAAGCGACGGAAAGGCAGTGCCAGCCCCGAAGAGGCAACAACAGCCGTTTGTTACGTTTCAGCACCAGACCAACCCTTTGTAGGGCGCACTCTCCAGCTCAGCTAGACGAGTGGCCAGTGTTCCACAATGTAGTTCAAGGCGATGTCCATTTGGGTCGAGTATATAAATAGAGTCACCCTCGCTGGTGTTCTTCTTCCACTCTACAACACCGGCCTGGTTCAGTTTAGCTCGCAACTCCAGGAGCCCCACTTCGCTGACACCGAAAGCGACATGTGTGTAATCCTTGGCGGGTTCAGATTTTCCCAAACTCAAACATAACCACGTATTGCCTGCCGTCAGATAAGCGCCTGTGCCCCAGAAAACATGCAGCTTCATTCCTAAAAGATCACGGTAGAACTCGATCGACGACCGCAGATCCCGGACCGAAAAGGTGATGTGATTTATGCCGGTAATCATGCGATGCACCTTAAAGAAATTTAACGCCGTGGCATGGGGCGCCGGAGCGCCGGCGAAGGCGTTCCAGCAGCGCGCTCTTTGCGCTGCGAAAACGCCACCTTGTTAGCCATTGCTCGGTATAACCCCTGAAATAAACTGATTCCAAGGAGGATTTTCCTCCGGGCGCCAGATAGACTCAATGTGCTCTCTAGCCTTGGGTGCAGACCAACCGAGATATTCGTATGCGTACATCGCGTAAAATGCTGATACCCGGTAGTTTGCAGCACAATGAATCAGTATCTTCTTTTCTTGGCAGGACTTCATGGCCTTAACAAACTCTGAATAATCCTGCTCTGTAGGAGCTGAAAAATCTACCGGAATGTAGAGATAATCAACGCCTTGCTCGATTACTATATCTTCCTCATTCCTTATGGCGTACTGACTATCATGTGGCAGGAGATTAATCAAAGCTTCATAGCCACTAGCCCGCAATTCCGAGAGCTGCTCCTCGCTCAGAAGTCCAGAGGTAGAAACTGCTTCGTCGATAGTTCGAAAATTATATGCTTGATCGACACTCATGACGTGTGCTCCTGATGGCTAACGCTTGGCTTTGCGGCGTGCCGGAGCGCAGCGTAAGTGCTTACGCCAACAGCCACTGGTTATGTAATGGTAGCTCAATCCGGCAGCCCCTCGAACTCTGGCACCTCCCCTAACTCCCCGTCCCAAACAGCTTTGCTGGATAAAAAAATGTGCTCTGTTGGCGCCATAGATATTTCAGTGTCCAAGTACCCGGCGGGAACCACGAGCAAGCCTGGGATCTGAGTATTTGGCAATGCTGAGCCACACAGTTTACAAAAGCTTTTGCTATGACGAGTGCCTGGAAGCGTAAAGGAAGTCACAGCACCTGCACCCGACCGCCAGACTAATTTAGCTGACTGTGAAAATAGGTTTGCCGCATGAGCCGAACCCGTGTCTTTTTGGCAATACTGACAATGACACAGGTAAAAGCTATCGATGTCACCTTTTACCTCAAAGCTCACAGTGCCACACAGACAAGAACCGAAATGATCAGTCATCAGAATCCCTCCCATGGCCTGCGGATGAAATACACATAACAGCAAGTTAATGAGGAATACTTCCTCATAATAATTATTAGCGGGAATGGATTGTGACCGGAACGACCTATTCCGCCACAAAATAACCCTAGAAAAAACAAAAGGGTATCACTCGCCCCAACCCGGGCTGGGAAAAAGGGTGAATCGTTCACGATAATTTCACCATCGGGTCAGGGTTGGCCCGGGGGAAGGCGAATATCAGGGAGGGTCTTGTCCTTGTCTTCATCTCCGTTCCTCAACTCCATTCGGGAATTTATGCGGGTCAGGCGCTACAGCCGTCGGACCCTTGACTCCTAGATGTACTGGACCAAGTATTCCATACTTCACAACCATAGGAAACATCCACGTGACCCGGGCGCGAGGCAGGTTGAGGCTTTCCTCAGCCAGTTGGCTGTAGGGCGTAATGGGTTGGCCGCGGCACAGTCCATTGCTCTGAATTCATTAGGAAACCTCTGATCAATTCATCTTTTGTCATTGCGGACCCACCAGAAGTAGGCGCCTGAGGCGAAGCGCTTCGCGGGGCCTGCTAAGCGATTTTGCCGAAGCCGCGAGCCCAGCGTGGCGGGAAGCAATCTCGGAGCCATTTAAAATTCAACGAGTTACGAGATTGCTTCGTCGTTGCACTCCTCGCAATGACAATTAATCAGAGGTTCCTTGGTTTTTCGTTACGACAAGGTGCGTGGCACACCGCTGGGCAATAGGGGCTAGTTTCGCTGCGCCAGCCGGCAACGCAAGCTGCCAACGGTTTTGACCCGGGAGGAAGGGTAAAGCGCGGGTCAAGTCCCTGCTGGGGGAGGATCGTTTGAATCCCGGTTACGCAGGTGTGTATATGCCGTACGCCCTGGGGAGGAAATACCATCTGCTGCAATCAGGGGCCGATATCCGTACCGTGCAGGAGCAGTTGGGCCACTCGGACGTAAAGACCACGGAAATTTACCCACATGGTCTCAACCAGGGTGCCCGAGGGGTACGCAGCCCGCTGAGCAGTCTATAACGTCACGCCGTGAAGAAAAGGTAGTGCGAGGGCTCCCGCCGTCACCCAAAGCTGCGGCGAATCCGTTCCGCCGCTTCCAGCACCGCTTGCTGGTACCTGCTCTCGATTTCCTCCCGTTCCCGGGTGATGCGTTTTTTGTCCTCCTTGCTCAGGGCCTGCCAGTCGTCGAGGATGGGCAGGTGGGCGGTGGCTTCGGCAACCCGGAACAGCACGCCGTATTCGCGGCGAAAGCTGTCGCTGTCCTCCAGGTACATGGCCACGGCGCAAATCCGCAGGCAGCCTTCGGTGTGGGTCATCTTGTCGGTCACCAGGGCATCCGCCAGCAGGTAGATGCTTTTGCGAAAGCCGGCCCGCTGGCTGTCGCTGTGGCCGGGGGCGTCCTGGCCTGGGGCGAAGGTGGCCACCGGGTTGCTTTGCCCGTGCGGCTTTTTGTCCCGCTGCCACAGGCGGTAGTGGAGCCAGCCGGCGTAGGCGGCAAGGGCGACGATTATCGCGGCGCCGGCACTGATCAGTAGGGTGTTCATCTGGTGTTGTCCTCAGCGGCGGTGGTATCGGCGGGGTCTGGGTCGGGCACATCGTCCTCATCCAGCAGGGCCTGGTGGCGAAGGTCCTGGGGCAGGGTTTTTCTGGCCCTGGCGCCCATTTTTTTCAACTCCTCCACCCGCCGCACCAGGTTGCCCCGGCCCTCCGTCAGGCGGTTGCGGGTTTGCTGCCAGGCGTCCTGGCTTTTGCCCAGGTGGCGGCCGATTTCGTCGAGGGATTCCACCATCAGCACAAACTGGTCGTGGAGGCCGCCGGCCTGGTCGGCAATTTTGCGGGCGTTGCGGTTCTGGTCCTCGTGGCGCCAGATATTGCTTACGGTGCGCAGGGTGGCCAGCAGGGTGCTGGGGCTGACCAGGATGATGCCCTTGTCGTAGGCGTCCATAAACAGGGTGTCGTCGTTTTCCACCGCCACCATAAAGGCGGCCTCGATGGGAATGAAGATCAGCACAAAATCCAGGCTGTTAATACCTTCCAGCTGTTCGTAGGCCTTGCGGTTGAGGCCGTTGACATGGGCCCGCAGGGACACCAGGTGGCGCCCCAGGTGGCGCTGGCGCTCCTCCCCGTCCTCGCTGCGGCTGTAGCGCTCGTAGTCCACCAGGGAGACCTTGGCATCGATAACGATGTCCCGCTGTTCCGGCAGGTGGATAATCACGTCCGGGTTGCGGCGGCCGCCCGCTTCCGTCTGCAAATTGACCTGGGTTTCGTACTCCCGCCCCTTGCGCAGGCCGGAGTCCTCCAGCAGGCGCTCGAGGATAACCTCCCCCCAGTTGCCCTGCATCTTGCTGTCCCCCTTGAGGGCGCGGGTGAGCTGCACCGCGTCCTCGCCGATGCGCTGGGCCTGGGTTTTCAGCTCCTGGATCTGGCCCAGCAGCTTGTTGCGCTCGGCGCTTTCCTGAATGTAGACCGTTTCCACCTGCTTGCGAAAATCGGAGATCTCCTTGCGCAGGGGGTCCACGGTGGCGTCCAGTGCCAGTTTGCTGGAGCGGCTAAAGGAATTTTGCTTGTCCTCGAAGATGCGATTGGCCAGGTTTTCAAACTCCCGGCTCAGGTTGTCCCGGGTCTGCTGGAGCAGGGCCAGCTGCTCTTGATAGCGCTGGCGCTCGCTGGCCAGGGTGGCACTGAGGCCGGCGTTGTCCGCCAGCAACTGCTCGGCGCGGCCGGCGTGGTAACCGCTGGCCTCCCGCAACCGGTCCAGCTCCTGGTGGAGGTTGTGAATCAGGCGCTGGGCGGCGGCCTCGCCGCGGCTGTGGATCACCTGCATGATAATAAACGCGACAAGCAAGCCGCCGGCAAAGGCGGCGGCGGGGAAAAACCAGGGCTGGGCGACGAGGTCGTTCATAAATAAGGGATCTCTGATGGATGGCACTTACTTGAGGAACCTCTGATTAATCGATGTTTTGTCATTGCGGACCCACCAGAAGTAGGCGCCTGAGGCGAAGCGCTTCGCGGGGCCTGCTAAGGGATTTTGCCGAAGCCGCGAGCCCAGCGTGGCGGGAAGCAATCTCAGTAACTGCACATTCAACGAGTTGCGAGATTGCTTCGTCGCTGCGCTCCTCGCAATGACAAACTAAATTGCGCTCGTCGCAATGACAAACTAAGTTGCGCTCCTCACAATGACAAATTAAGTTGCACTCCTCGCGATGACCAATAATCAGAGGCTCCTTAAATAAGTGCCGCTCAGGTCTCTGTTTCACTCACATATCACTGCGGCCCCCAAACACTGCGCGGCGCAGGCCAAAATGCCGGATTTCCGCGGTTTTTCACATCGCCCCGTCACTGCACCGCTGGCAACGACAGTCCATCAGAGAGATCCGAAGTCTACCAGAGGCGGAACACCTATTCCTCAAACCCGACAAAGGTCGCGGCATCGTCCACGGACTTGCGCTGGGAGACCACGGCGTTGGCGGGAAAGGCGTCGTCCGGGTAGCCCATGGCCACACAGATCATGATCACCTGATCGTCGGCGATACCCGCGTATTTGCGCACCACCGGCGATTGCATGATGCCCTGGCTGTTGACCACGCACCCCAGCCCCCGGGACCAGGCGGCATTGACCAGGCCGTTGGTCACGGCGCCACAGTCAAAGGGCGCGATGTCGCTGCCCAGCAGCGCCCGGTCATAGGTCACCACCACGGACACCGGTGCGTCAAACTGGCGGAAGCCGCGCAACACCCAGTCCTTTCGCTTGGGCTTGTCGTCCCTGGCGATACCCATGGCGCCAAACAGCTGCTTGGCGACGGCGATCTGCCGCTCCCGGTGGGCGCCCTCGTAGACCTCCTTGCTGCGGAATTCACGGGACTCGGGCACCCCCGCCAGGTTGCGCTCGGTGTTCTCCGCGCGAATGCGGTCCAGGGGCTCGCCGGTGACCACGTAAAAGTTCCAGGGTTGGGTGTTGAGGGATGAGGGAGCCCGCATCGCCAGTTCGATAATTTCCTTGAGCACCGCCTTGGGCACTGGGTCCGGCCTGTAGCCCCTGATGCTCCGCCGTCCCAGCACTACGTCGTCATAGTCCACAGTCATGCCTCACTGGTGAATAAACCCTGGATTATCGGGGCATCACCTGCCCCAGGGCAAGGCGCGCCAGCTGGACCCGCTAATCCACAGGCCGGAGAGCAAGCCCACAGACGCCATCTCGGCGGGCAGACAATGATCGCCGCGCTGCCCTACAGGTCCATTCCCGGCTTTCCGCGGCGTACTGGTGCAATCCCGGGGCTCGTGTAAAATCCCCCGCCATGGTCCCTTCCCCCTGCCACCCCAAGGTGCTGGTGTTTGACTCCGGCGTCGGCGGCCTCAGCATTCTCGCCGAGGTCCGCGCCCGGCTGCCCTGGTGCAGCTATATCTATGCCTGCGACAATCAGGCGTTTCCCTATGGCACCAAGGGCGAGGAGGAACTGGTGGCCAGGGTGGACGCCGTGCTCAAGGGGTTGATCGCCGCCGTCGACCCCGACATTGTGGTGATAGCCTGCAACACCGCCAGCACCGTCGCCCTGCCCCATATCCGCTCCCATTTTGCCAAACCCGTGGTGGGGGTGGTGCCCGCCATCAAACCCGCGGCACTGCTGTCCAAAACCCGGGTGATTGGCCTGCTGGCCACCCCCGCCACCGTCCACCGTCCCTACACCCAGTGGCTGATCGATGAGTTCGCCCCCGACTGCACGGTGATCCGGGTGGGCAGTGCGGAGCTGGTGGCCATCGCCGAGGCCAAGCTGCGGGGCCACCCTCCCGACCCGAGGGTCCTGGCAGAGATCATCGCCCCCCTTTTCGCCAACCCCCACACCGACGCCCTGGTGCTGGCCTGCACCCACTTTCCCCTGCTGCGGGGAGAACTGGAGGCGGCGGCTCCCCGCCCTGTACACTGGGTGGATTCCGGCGAGGCCATCGCCAGGCGGGTGGCGTCCTTTGCCGGGGAGCCCCCCCCCGGCGCCGGGAACGAAACCGCCAACGCCACCTTTCCCTGCTGGCTCACCGGCAGCAATGGCGACACCGCCGCCCTGGTGGCCGGGCTCAGGGCCCTGGGGGCGGACACCGTAAGGATGCTGGAGCTGCGATGACCGGGACTGCCCTCAATCCCCTGTTTACCATTGCCCCCCTCGGCGAGGCCCTGGCCGCCGGGGAATTGATTGTCACCTCCAACTCGCGACTGTCCCGCAGCATTGGCGCCGCCTGGCAGCGGCAGTGCGCAGACGGCGGGCTGGCCACCTGGACGGCGCCCCGGGTATTGCCCCTGGAAAGCTGGCTGCAGGAGTGCTGGTTGACCCTGGTGGACGGCGCCTACCCCCCCGCCCTGACGGGGGTGCCCGTCAGCCCGGCCCAGGAGGCCTTGATCTGGGAGCAGGTGATCGCCGCCGACCCGGAGCTGCCGCCCCTGGCCAATGCCGCCAACTACACCGAGCTGGCCCGGCGGGGCTGGCAGCTGGTGGGCCAGTGGCAGGTCGCGGAGGCCACCCTGGCCAGCAGTCTCCACAGCGGCAGCCGCCACCTCCTCGCCTGGGGCCGGGCGGTCGCCAAACAGCTGGCCAGCCAGGGGCTGATCAGCGCCGAGCAACGCACCGCCATCGTGCTGCGGGGCTTTCGCGACGGGGTTCTGGCACCCGAGCCCAGGCTGCACCTGGTGGGCTTCCAGACCCTGTCCCCGCTGGTGGAGCAGGTCCTCGCCGCAGCCGCCGGCGAGGTTCTATACCATCAACCCCCGGCGGTCCCAGGTGCGGCAACCCGGTTCAGCACCGACACCCTGGGGGAGGAGATCGCCGCCGCTGCCCGCTGGGCCAGGGCCCGCGCCGCCGCCGACCCCGCCGCCCGTATCGGCATTGTGATTCCCTCCCTCACCGCCGCCCAGACCAGTGTGGAGCGCATCTTCCGCGACCAGTTCGACCCCGCCTGGTGCCTCCCCGCCAGCCACTACAGCCCGCCCCCCTACAATATTTCGGCGGCGCGACCCCTGGCGGAGGCGCCGGTGGTTGCCGCCGCCCTCAAGCTGCTGGCCCTGAGCAAAGCCGAGCTGGCCAGCAGCGATTTCTGCACCCTGCTCAACAACCCCTTCTGGGGGGATGCCGAGCGCGAAGGGGAGCTGCGCAGCCGCTGCCAGGCCGCCCTTCTCGACCTGGGCCTGCACACTTACCACGGCGCACGCTTTCGCCAGCTGCTTCACCGGGAAGAGACCGGGCTCGCCCTCGGCGACGGGGGCGCAAACCTCAGCCACCGGCTCAGCGCCGTCGCCACCCTGTTCCGCGGCCAGCCCCGCAAGGCGGGCTTCCGCCACTGGCGGGAGGTGTTTTGCCAGGCCCTGGACAGCCTGGGCTGGCCCGGCACCCGGGCCATCGACAGCCTCGAGTTTCAGCAGCTGCAACAGTGGTGGCAGCTGCTGGATGACTTCGTCCTGCTGGAGCGGGTGGCCCCCGCGGTGGGCAGCCAGGAGGCCCTTCACCGGCTCACCGCCCTGGCGGGGGACACCCTCTTTCACGCCGAGGGCGAGGACACACAGGTCCAGATCCTCGGCCGCCTGGAGGCCGCCGGGCTGGCCTTCGACCACCTGTGGGTGATGAACATGGACGACCGCCACTGGCCGGAAGCCCCCACCCCCCACCCCCTGCTGCCCGTTGCCCTGCAGCGCCAACTGGCCATGCCCAGGGCCTGCCCGGAAACCGAACTGGCCCTGAGCCGGGAGCTGTTCGCCCTGTTTCGCGGCAGCGCCCGGGAGGTGGTCTTCAGTCACGCCCGCCGCGACGGTGACGTCGACCTGCAGCCCTCAACCCTGCTGGAGGGCCTGCCCGCCACTGACCCGTCCCCGGCCGGGGAGCCCTGTCGCGGTCACCCCTGGTGGCCGACAATCGCCGCCAGCGCAGCCCTGGAACTGGTGGAGGACAGCAGCGGCCCGGCCTTCAACCCGCCCCAGGGCAAGGTCAGCGGCGGCAGCCGCCTGCTGGCGGATCAGGCCTCCTGCCCCTTCAACGCCTTCGCCCGCTGGCGGCTGGGCGCCGAGCCCCTTGGCGCGCCCCAGACCGGCCTCGGTGCGGCACTGCGGGGCATTCTGGTGCACGGCAGCCTGGAGCGCTTCTGGCGCGAGACCCGCGACCTGGAGGGGCTGCTGGCCCTGACGGAGGAGCAGCGCAGCGCCCGCCTGGCGCAAGCCATCGATGCCACCATCGGCGACGCCTTCAACCGCCAACAGGGCCTGCTCAAGCGGGAGGATTTCGGCGAGCGGCTGCTGGCCCTGGAGGCCCAGCGCCTGGTGCGGATGCTGGACGCCTGGTTGGCGGTGGAGAGCGAGCGGCCGCCGTTTGTGGTGGAGGGCTCCGAGGTGGGCGGCGAACTGGACCTGGGGGGCCTGCGGATTTTCCTCCGCCTGGACCGCATCGACCGCCTGGGGGACGGGCGCACCGCCATTATCGACTACAAAACCGGCAGGGCATCCCTCGCCGGCATCGACGGCGAGCGCCTGACCCAGCCCCAGCTGCCCCTCTACGCCCTGGCGGCGGAGGAAACCCCCGGGGCCATCGCCTACGCCCTGATCAGCCGCAGGCAACTGGCCATCGACGGCCTGGCGGACAGTGACCGGCTGCTCCCCGGCTGCGTCACCCTGGCGGCCAAGGGACTGCCGGAATCCTGGCCGGAAACCATTGCCCTGTGGCGGCGGGGCCTGGAGGACCTGGCGGCGGAACTGCGGGCGGGGCGCGCCGATGTCACCTTCTACAGCCGCGACGCCCTCACCTGGGGCGGCCACCTGGAGCCCCTCAACCGGCTGCCGGGCCTGGAGCGCCTCGAAGCCTTCCGCCAGCAACCACAGGAGCACCAGAGGTGACCGCCGCAGACCAGCAGGTAAGGGATCGCGCCCTGGATATCGACCACTCCTTTGCCGTCAGTGCGCCCGCGGGTTCCGGCAAGACCGGGCTGTTGATCCGCCGCATTCTGCGCCTGCTGGCGGTGTGCGACCAGCCGGAGCAGGTGCTGGCCATCACCTTCACCCGCAAGGCGGCGGCGGAAATGCAAAGCCGCATCGTGGAGGCCCTCCAGCTGGCCCGCACCGAGACACCCCCGGAGGACGACTACCAGCGGGCCATCTGGCACGACGCCCGCCAGGTGCTGGCCCGGGATGCCGCCTGCAACTGGCAGCTGATCGCCGCCCCGGCGCGGCTGCGGATCATGACCATCGACAGCCTGTGCCGCAATCTGGCCCGCCAGCTGGCGGTTGAAACCACCCTGGGGGAGTTGCCGGAGCCCAGCGAGCAGCCGGAATTTATCTACCGGGAGGCGATTCGCGGCTTCTTTGCCCAGCTCGACAAACCCGGCCCGGTGGGGGACGCCCTGGCCCTCCTCCTCGGCCACCTGGACAACAACCTGGGCACCCTGGAAACCTTGCTGGAGAACCTGCTGGCCAGGCGCGAGCAGTGGCTGGAGCCCCTGCTGGACAGCCGCGACGCCCGCCACACCCTGGAGCAAACCCTGCGCAACACGGTGGCCGAAACCCTGGCCGGGGTGGGCGCGGCACTGGCGGTGGTGGCCGGGGAGCTGGTGACCCTCGCCGACTATGCCGCCGCCAACCTGGCGGAGAGCGCCAGCCCGGTGGCGGCCCTGGCGGGCATCACGGCGCTGCCCGCCACCACGGCCAGCGCCGCCAACCTGGCCAGCTGGCAGGCCCTCAGCGACCTGGTGCTGACCAAGGGCAACACCTGGCGCAGCGCCAAGGGGATTTCCAAGCGGGAGGGCTTTCCCACCAAAAAGGACTCCCTCGACCCCGCCAACGCCGAGCTGCGCAAGGAGCAGCTCAACGCCGTGATCGCCTGGTGCCGGGAGCAACCCGGCCTCCAGGAGCAGCTGGTGGATCTGCGCAACCTGCCCGGGGTGGCCTACAGCGACAACCAGTGGCAGCTGCTGGACGCCCTCACCCTGATATTGCCGGTGTTGGTGGCGGAGCTGTCGGTGCTGTTCAAGGCCCGCCACAGCTGTGATTTCACCGAGATAACCCTGGCCGCCCTCGACGCCCTGGGCAGCGTGGACGCCGACGGAGACTTCAGCCCCGGCGACCTCAGCCTGAAGCTGGACTACCAAATCCGCCACATCCTGGTGGACGAGTTCCAGGACACCTCATCCCTGCAGTTTCGCCTGCTCCGCCAGCTCACCCAGGGCTGGCAGCGGGGCGATGGCCGCACCCTGTTTATCGTCGGCGACGGCATGCAGTCCCTGTATGGGTTTCGCAACGCCAACGTGGGCATTTTTCTCGAGGCCCGCAAGCTGCCGATTGGTGACATCCACCTGGACCCCCTCGACCTGGCGGTCAACTTTCGCTCCGACAGCACTGTGGTGAACTGGGTGAACTCTGTCTTCAGCCGGGTGTTCCCCCCCCGGGAGGACATCAGCCGGGGGGCGGTCAGCTACGCCCCGGCCATCGCCGCCCGGGAGAATCTGTGCGCCCCCGCGGTGACCCTGGATGTGTTCGCCGAGGGCTGCACCAGGGAGGCCGAGGCCGATCAGGTGGTGGCGCGGATTCGCCGGGCCCGGGCCCTGGACCCGGAGGGCTCCATCGCCATCCTCACCCGCGCCCGCAGCCATCTCACCGCCATCCTGGCGGCCCTGCGCCGGGAAGGTATCCACTGGGAAGCCACGGATATCGACCCCCTGGCGTCACGGATGGCGGTGATCGACCTCCACTCCCTGACCCGCGCCCTGCTCAACCCCGGCGATCGCATCGCCTGGCTGGCGGTGCTGCGGGCGCCCTGGTGCGGCCTTGGGCTGCGGGACCTTCACGCCCTGGTCAACAGCGGCCAAACCCCGGATGCGGGGCCCGCCAAGTTGCCCTGGCTGCCGGGCCAGATCTTCGCGCCGGACAGCCTGAGCGCCCTGTCCGCCGATGGCCGCAGTCGCCTGGCGAGGGTGGGCCCGGTGCTACAGGCCGCCTGGGACAACCGTCTGCGCAAGCCCCTGCGCCAGTGGCTGGAGGGTACCTGGCTGGCCCTGGGCGGACCGGCTACCCTGCTCAACAGCGCCGAGCAGGCCTGGTGCGAACAGTATCTGGATTTGCTGGAAGCCCACAGCAAGGGCAGTGAACCTCCGGACCTGGACCAGTTTGCCGAGGGGGTGGCCAAGCTCTATGCCCGCCCCGCCGCCGCCGGCCACAACCCGGTGCAGATCATGACCATCCACAAGTCCAAGGGCCTGGAGTTTGACACCGTGATCCTGCCGGCCCTCCATAAAGGTGGCGGCGGCGGGGACAGCACCCTGCTGTACTGGCGGGAGCGCATCAATGCCCGGGGCAGAGCGGAACTGCTGATCGCTCCCCCCCTGTCCCAGGCCGATGGCGACAATGATGGCGGCGACCGCCTGGTGGGCCACCTCAAGTACGAAGCCAAACTGAAATCGGCCCTGGAAGACGCCCGGGTGGCCTACGTGGCCTGTACCCGCGCCAGCAAACGTCTGCACCTGCTTTACACCACGCCAAAAAACAGCCCCGCCAGCGGCAGCCTGCTGGCGGCACTGTGGGACGCCCTTGAAGGGGGGGCCGGCAACGGGGAACTCACCCATCACGACGCAGCGGATACCACGGCGGAAGTCGACGACGGGGGCGCATCCCTGACAGAGATCCTGCGCCTGGCCGCGAGCTGGCGGCACCCCTGCCCGGCGGGGGCCTTGCAAGAGGATCAGGATGGGCAGCCGGAACGGCCAAACCTTCCCACTCTGGCCGCCAGAACCAGTGGCCAGGACGACCTCCGCCACGCCGGCACAGTGCTCCATCGAACCCTGGCCCGCATTGTCAAAGAGGGTGTGGAGACCTGGGACCACGGACGGCTCGAACGCCAGCGCGATGGCTGGCGGATCCAGCTGCGGGCGCTGGGGGTGGACAACGCCGAACCGCTCCTGGAACTGCTGCAGCTTGGACTCAGCAAAACCCTGGCTGACGACACGGGGCGCTGGCTGCTGGCGGCGGACCACCACGACAGCGCCTGTGAACTGGCCATTGGCCACAGTGCCGACAGCGGCCCGGCCATCTCGGTAATCGACCGCACCTTTGTCGCCGACGGGGTGCGCTGGATCATCGACTACAAGTCCTCGGCCCCCGCCGGGGGCGAGCCGCTGGCGCTGTTCCTGGCGCGGGAGACCGCCGCCTACGGGCCTCAACTGGCCAAGTACCGGGGCGTTTTCCAGCGCCGCGATGAGCTGCCAGTGCGCACCGCCCTCTACTTCCCCCTGATCCCCCTGCTCCATGAGGTGGCGGGCTGAGCCTGGCATCTCCCCTCTCCCGTCTCCCGTCTCCCCTTAATCTCCATCAATCGCCCCCATTGAGCAAATTTCCCCAATTCGTCATGCACCTACAGTAGAATGGCAGGCCCGGACCCACAGGGTGGCAGGCAAATCCGACTACCGATGGTGGCGGTGCCTCGCCAGCAAAGCGTCTCGAGATTAGAGGCTCAGGGTCACAGAGAAACCTGGCTATCGACAGCAGCCAAAGTGTCAAAGGTATAGATCATGATTCAACGTTTACTGGAAAACCTGAATATCCAGTCCCAGGAACCCCTGATTACCCCCCTGGAACTGAAGCGGGAAATCCCCATCACCGACCGGGCCGGCGAAACCGTGGCCCGGGGCCGGGAGGCGGTGCAGGCCATTCTCGACGGCACCGACAAACGGATTTTCGTGGTGGTTGGCCCCTGCTCCATCCACGACCTGGATGCCGCCAAGGACTACGCCCAGCGCCTCAAGGCCCTGGCCGATGAAGTGAGCGACACCCTGTTGATTATCATGCGGGTCTATTTTGAGAAGCCCCGCACCACCACCGGCTGGAAAGGGCTGATCAACGACCCCTACCTGAACGACTCCTTCAAAATCCAGGAGGGCCTGCATATCGGCCGTCGCCTGCTGATGGACATCAGCGAGCTGGGACTGCCCACCGCCACCGAGGCCCTGGACCCCATCTCCCCCCAGTACCTGCAGGACCTGATTACCTGGTCCGCCATCGGCGCCCGCACCACCGAATCCCAGACCCACAGGGAAATGGCCAGTGGCCTGTCCACCGCCGTGGGCTTCAAGAACGGCACCGACGGCGGCCTCACCGTGGCCATCAACGCCATCCAGTCCGCCGCCAACCCCCACCGGTTCCTGGGCATCAACAGCGAGGGCCGGGTCGCCATCATCACCACCAAGGGCAACCCCTACTCCCATGTGGTGCTGCGGGGCGGCGACGGCAAGCCCAACTACGACTCCGTGAGCGTGGCCCTGTGTGAGAAGGAACTGGAAAAAGCCGGGATAACTCCGCGGATCATGGTGGACTGCAGCCACGCCAACTCCAATAAAAACCACGAGCTGCAACCCCTGGTGCTGGACAATATCGGCAACCAGATCATGGAGGGCAACACCTCCATCTGCGGTGTCATGGTGGAAAGCCACATCAATGCCGGCAACCAGAAGATTCCCGCCAATCTTAGGGATCTCAAATACGGGGTGTCCATCACCGACGCCTGCATCGACTGGGAGACCACGGAGAAAGCCCTGCGCGCCCTGCGCCTCAAGATCAAGGACGCCCTGGCGGCGCGCTGAACCAAGCCAACCCCAGGCCAACAAAAAGCCCGCCATTGGCGGGCTTTTTGTCACTTGACGGCAAAACTGTCAGTCGTCGCTGTCCTTGTCTTTATCCTCCTTTTTCTCCTCCACATAGGGGACAAACTTGCCCAGGCCACAGGTGGCGCCGGGCATAAAGCCACCGCCTATATGCTGGAGAACGGTGATGGTGTCCAGGTCACAGAGTTGACTGAGGGACGTCTTGTACATAAAGGGGTCGTTTCGGCTCAACCCCGGACACTTGTGGGGCAGGGTATTCATCAGCACCTCGCCCCCGGTCAACTCAAACTTGATATGCTGGTTGTCGACCACCCGGGTGCTTTTGATCCGCTGAATGGGGATACATCTTTTACCTTCGGCCGCTGGCTCCGCGGCCTGCTCTTCGGCCTGGGCCAGCGGTGCTGCCAGGGCCACCGCCAAGGCGGCGATCGCGAATTTGGGTATCAACATAATCGGCGCTCCAAAGTTGTTGTTGGGGTTTCCGGGAAGTGCCGGAATCACAGTGTAGCGAAGGTTTGACAACGGTGACCCGGCACAGTTTCTCACCCCTGCCGCAGCCATTTGATTGACAGGGATCATGGGCCGGCTAAGGTAATGGTTGCATGCTGAGGGAACATCACCCCGGGGAGCTACATGAACGATCATATCCGCTGGTTCGAAACCTTGACCCTCGAGGACATACCCCTGGTGGGGGGCAAGTGCGCCTCCCTCGGGGAAATGTATCGGTCCCTGACGCCCCTGGGGATACGGGTGCCCAACGGCTTTGCCATCACCGCGGCGGCTTACCGCCAGGTGCTGGACAATGCCGACGCCTGGCAGCCGCTGCTGGACCTGCTCGCCGGGCTGGGGGACGACGACCAGGGCCTGGCGGAGGTGGCAGCCCGGGCCAGAAAGCTCGTCTACGACGCGGGATTGCCGGGGGCCCTGGCCGCCGACATCAAGGCGGCGTATGCCCGCTTGAAGGGGCAGTACGGCGACGACCTGCGCCTGGCGGTGCGCAGCTCGGCCACCGCGGAGGACCTGCCCACCGCCAGCTTTGCCGGGCAGCACGACTCCTTTCTCAATATCAGTGGCGACGAAGAGCTGCTGGACGCCTGCCGCCGCTGCTTTGCCTCACTGTTTACCGACCGCGCCATCAGTTACCGGATGCGCAACGGCTTTGATCACGGCAAGGTGTACCTGGCGATTGCGGTGCTGAAAATGGTGCGTTCGGACACCGCCACCAGTGGCGTGATGTTTTCTCTGGATACGGACACCGGCTTTCCGGATGTGGTCTTTATCAACGCCGCCTACGGCCTGGGGGAAAACATCGTGCAGGGCCTCATCGATCCCGATGAATTCTATGTCCACAAACCCACCTTTGCCCGGGGCCACCGCGCCGTACTACGCCGCCAGTTGGGCAGCAAGCAGCTCACCATGGGCTGTGGTAATGGCCCCACGGGCGGTGTGCTCAACGCGACCACCGACCCGCTACTGCAGCAGAAGTTCTGCCTCAGCGACGACGAAGTGCTGCACCTGGCGGACTATGCCATCAAAACCGAACAGCACTACAGCACCCTCAAAGGGTCACTCTGCCCCATGGATATGGAATGGGCCAAGGACGCCGCCGACGGCCAGCTGTACCTGGTACAGGCGCGACCGGAAACCATCGCCTCCAGCAAGCCCCGGCAAACCCTGGTGCGCTACAAACTCAAGGGCAAGGGCAAAAAACTGGTCACCGGCCGGGCCATCGGCACCGGCATAGTCACCGGCAAGATCACCCGTGTCACCGGTGAAGACCAGCTGGCCAACTTTGCCGCAGGCAATATCCTCTATGCTGAAAGCACCAGCCCCGACTGGGGCCCCATTATGCGCAGGGCGGGCGGGCTGATCACCAACAGGGGTGGCCGCACCTGCCACGCGGCCATTGTCGCCAGGGAGTTCGGCATCCCGGCCCTGGTGGGGATTGGCGACACCGAGGCACTTGCGGACAACCAGGAGGTCACTCTGTCCTGTGCCGAGGGGGACACGGGTGTCGTTTACGACGGCGAGGTTCCATTCGATATTCTCACCACAGAACTGACGACATTGCCAACCACCGCAACCCAGATGATGATCAACCTGGGTAGTCCGGATCAGGCCTTCCGCCTCAGCGCCCTGCCCTGTGCCGGGGTTGGGCTGGCGCGAATGGAATTTATCATCACCGAATACATCAGGGCCCACCCCATGGCCCTGCTCCATCCGGAACGGGTGGCGGACGACAGCGAACGCCGGGCCATTGCGGACCTGATCCGCCTGCACCCCGACGGCGCGGCCTTTTTCATCGAGAAGCTGTCCGAGGGTATTGCCACCATCGCCGCGGCGTTCTACCCAAAACCCGTGATCGTGCGCACCTCCGACTTCAAAACCAACGAGTACGCGGGCCTGATCGGCGGCACGCCTTTCGAACCCCGCGAAGACAACCCCATGATCGGCTTTCGTGGGGCCTCCCGCTACACCCACCCGGCCTATGCCGAGGGCTTTGCCCTGGAGTGCGCCGCCCTGCTGCGGGCCAGGGAGGTGATGGGCTTTCACAATATCAAGGTGATGATTCCCTTCTGTCGCCGGGTTGATGAAGGCCGCAAGGTTCTGGAGGCCATGGCCAACTGTGGGCTCCGGCAGGGCGAGCACGGCCTGGTGGTCTATGTGATGTGCGAGATTCCCAACAATGTGATCCTGATCGACGCCTTCAGCCAACTCTTTGATGGCATCTCCATCGGCTCGAACGACCTCACCCAGCTCACCCTGGGGGTGGACCGGGACTCTGAAATCGTGGCTTTCGACTTTGACGAGCGCGACCCCGGGGTGATGGCCATGCTGAAAATGGCCATCGAGGGCGCCCATCGCAACGGTATCCCGGTGGGGATTTGCGGACAGGCGCCATCGGACTACCCCGAGGTGGCGGACTATCTGGTGCGCCTGGGGATCAACTCCATCAGCCTCAATCCCGACGCCCTGGTGCGCACCATCCAGCAAGTGGCGGCAATCGAGCAGGAGCTGATGGCCCACCACTACCCCAGCGGGGAACAGCCTTGAAGGGAAGCAGTTGTCAGTGCGTGCGGCACCCGCTGTGAAGCGGGAACCGAAAACTCAATTCATGGACACCCGCTGCAGATTCAGCAGCCGGTAGTGCTCCCGCACCTTGCGCACGTAGTTCTGGGTTTCGGTGTAGGGCGGAATGGCGTTGCCGTACTTCTGCACCGCTCCTTCGCCGGCATTGTAGGCGGCGAGCACCAGGTTGAGGTCGTTCTTGAACAGGGACATCAGGTATTTGAGGTATTTCGACCCACCGCGGATATTTTCCTCCGGGTCAAAACTGTTGCTGACGCCGTAGCGCTTGGCGGTGCCCGGCATCAGCTGCATCAGGCCCATGGCCCCGGCGGGGGACACCGCCCAGGGGTCGTAGGCGGACTCCACGGTGATCACCGCGTGCAGCAACGGCTCGGGCAGGCCGTACTCCTCCGACACCTTGGCCACCGACTGGCGATACTTGTCCATGTTTTTGCGCGCAAAGGCCAGGTTGCGGGCGGAACTGGTGGGGTCCGTCCAGCCCTTGGGCTTGAGATCTACCTTGACGTAGTGGGGATTGTCGGGGCGATCGGTGTAGGTGGTACGGCCATAGCGGTCTACGTACTTGTAAACTTCACCCAGGCTGGGCAGGCTCGCCACGGCAAACAGCAGGGCCACCAGCAATGGCCGGCAATTGCCCGGACGGGAAGGGACGCGCTTGGTCGAGGTGCTCTCCATGCAATCCGTGCCAATTTTTTGTCAGTGGAGTGGAGAGAATAGCCTGATGGCTGGCGATGTGCAAAAGCCGTGGCCCGCGCCGGGCGACCACCGCTGCCAAAACCGGGATCAGCGGCTGCTGTTCACCCGCTGCTCCCCTCGGTAGATCACATATAGGCGTGGCTGGTATCGGAGTGGTCGGTAACGTCCCGCACTGCGGTGAGCTCGGGAATACGCTCCATCAGGGTCTTTTCCACCCCTTCCTTGAGCGTCAGATCCACCATGCCGCATCCCTGGCAGCCGCCGCCAAACTTGAGCACAGCCGTGGTATCGACGATCTCCTCCAGGGAGACCATGCCGCCGTGGGCGGCCAGACTGGGGTTGACCTCGCTTTGCAGGACGTAGTTGATCTTGTCCTCCAGGGGGCTGTCGTCACTGATCTTGGGCATTCTCGAATTGGGGGCGCGAATGGTGAGCTGGCCGCCCATGCGGTCCGACGCGTAGTCGACTTTCGCATCTTCGAGAAACGGCAGGCTGCGCTTTTCCAGGTGAACCTTGAAGCTGTTCAGGGCCTTGATTTCATCCTCTTCCTTTTCTTCGCCGGGACGGCAGTAGGCGATGCAGGTCTCGGCCTTTGGGGTTCCCGGATCACTGACGAACATGCGGATGCCGATACCGTCGCAGTTCTGCTTGGCGAGCAGCTCCGCCAGGTAGGCTTCGGCGCTTTCGGTGATTTCAATGCTGTCGATGATTGCGGAGGCGGACATACGTGATATACCTGACTAAATTACTCATGTATTTTAGCAGCACACTCCGGTTACCACAACAACAGACTCGACACCCTGAAGGGGAAGCCCCGAACCCATATATCAAAATATTTTGATATATATAAAAACGTGGTACTATCCCGGCCTCTTCAGTTTTGACAACGAGTAATCATGGCACACGGCAGCGATCGCAACACCCGGCTTCAGGCACTCCAGCAGGCAGTCACCGAGCGTATTCTGGTGATGGATGGCGCCACCGGCACCATGATCCAAAGCTATCGCCTGGAGGAAGCGGACTTTCGCGGCCAGCGCTTTGCCGACTGGCCCTCCGACCTGAAGGGCAACAACGATTTGCTGGTGCTCAGCAAACCGGAAATCATCCGCGAGATTCACCGCGCCTACCTGGATGCCGGCGCCGACATCATCGAAACCAACACTTTTAACTCCACCTGGGTGTCCCAGCTGGATTACGGCATGCAGGACCTGGCGGCGGAGCTGAATTTTCAGGGCGCCGCCCTCGCCCGCCACGAGGCGGACCGGGTGGCCGCCGAAACCGGCAGGCCCCGCTGGGTGGCCGGGGTGCTGGGCCCCACCAGCCGCACCTGTTCCCTGTCTCCGGATGTCAACGATCCCGGCGCCCGCAACGTGGACTTCGACCAGCTCTGCGAAGGCTACGAAATCGCCACCCAGGCCTTGATGGATGGCGGCGCCGACCTGATCCTGATCGAGACCGTGTTCGACACCCTCAACGCCAAGGCGGCACTGTTTGCCGTGGAAAGGGTTTTCGACCGCCTCGGCGAGCGCCTGCCGGTGATGGTCTCCGGCACCATCACCGACGCCAGCGGCCGCACCCTGTCGGGCCAGACCCCCGAGGCCTTCTGGAATTCCCTGGCCCACGGGGATCTGTTCTCCATCGGCCTCAACTGCGCCCTGGGTGGCAAGCAGCTGCGCCCCCATATCGAGGAGATCACCCGGGTGGCGGACACCCTGGTGAGCGTGCACCCCAATGCCGGACTGCCCAATGAATTCGGCGAATACGATGAAAGCGCGGCGGAGACCGGGGCCATTATCCGCGACTTTGCCGAGAGCGGTTTCGTCAATATCGTCGGCGGCTGTTGCGGCACCCGCCCCGAGCACATCCGCGCCATCGCCCAGGCGGTGGCGGGCATTGCCCCCCGCGCCAAACCCGAGCGCGAACCCGCCTGCCGCCTGGCGGGGCTGGAGCCCTTCAATATCACCGCCGAGTCGCTGTTCGTCAACGTGGGCGAGCGCTGCAATGTCACCGGCTCCGCCAAATTCAAGCGCCTGGTGCTGGAGGGGGATTACAGCGCCGCCCTGGATGTCGCCAGGGAACAGGTGGAAAACGGCGCCCAGATTATCGACATCAATATGGATGAGGGCATGCTCGACGCCGTCGAGGCCATGACCACCTTTCTCAAACTGATCGCCTCGGAGCCGGATATTTCCCGCATCCCCATCATGGTGGACTCCTCCAAGTGGCATGTGATCGAGGCCGGCCTCAAGTGGGTGCAGGGCAAGGCCGTGGTCAACTCCATCAGTCTCAAGGAGGGGGACGAGGCCTTTATTCATCAGGCCCGGTTGTGCAAGCGCTACGGCGCCGCGGTGGTGGTGATGGCCTTTGACGAACAGGGCCAGGCCGACAACCTGGAGCGGCGCAAGGAAATCTGTCAGCGCAGCTACAACATCCTGGTCAACCAGCTTGGCTTCAAGCCCGGCGATATTATTTTCGACCCCAATGTGTTCGCCGTGGCCACCGGGATCGAGGAGCACAACAACTATGCCCTCGATTTTATCCAGGCCTGCGCCTGGATTCGGGAGCATTTGCCCGGCTGCCTGATTTCCGGCGGCATCAGCAATGTGTCCTTTTCCTTCCGGGGCAACAACACGGTGCGCGAGGCCATCCACTCGGTGTTCCTCTACCACGCCATTCGCGCCGGCCTGACCATGGGCATCGTCAACGCCGGCCAATTGGCGGTGTACGACGACCTGCCGACGGAATTGCGGGACGCGGTGGAGGATGTGATTCTCAACCGCACCGCCAGCGGCACCGACAACCTGCTCACCCTGGCGGAGAAGTACCGGGACGACACCCAGAAGGAAAATAAACAGGATCTCGAGTGGCGCAGCTGGCCGGTGATCAAGCGCCTGGAGCACGCCCTGGTCAAGGGCATCACCACCCATATTGTGGAGGACACCGAGGAGGCCCGCCAGCAGGCGGCCCGCCCCCTGGATGTGATTGAAGGGCCGCTGATGGACGGCATGAATGTTGTCGGCGACCTGTTCAGCGCCGGCAAGATGTTCCTCCCCCAGGTGGTCAAGTCCGCCCGCGTCATGAAGCAGGCGGTGGCCTACCTGCAGCCCTTTATCGAGGCAGAAAAACAGGAGGGCGCACAGGCCAATGGCCGCATCCTGATGGCCACGGTCAAGGGGGACGTCCACGATATCGGCAAGAATATCGTCGGCGTGGTGTTGCAGTGCAACAACTACGAAGTCATCGACCTGGGGGTAATGGTGCCCGCGGACAAAATTCTGCAAACCGCCATCGAGCGCGAAGTGGATATTATCGGCCTGTCGGGGCTGATTACCCCGTCCCTGGACGAAATGGTCCATGTCGCCGCGGAGATGGAGCGGCTGGGGCTGGAACTGCCGCTGATGATTGGTGGCGCCACCACCTCAAAGGCCCACACCGCGGTCAAGATCGATCCCAAGTATCGCCGCGGCCAGACCATCTATGTGCCCGACGCCTCCCGGGCGGTGGGCATCGCCAGCCGCCTGATCAGCCACGAACACCGGGCCCAGTTGGCGGCCGAGATCAAGGCCGAATACGAAGTGGTGCGGGAGCGCAACGCCAACCGCCAACCCAGGGGCACCACCCTGCCCTACCCGGAAGCGGTGGCGGCGGGCTTTGACGGCGACTGGGACAACTACCAGCCGCCGGTACCGGCAACCATTGGCGTCACCGCAATCGACGACTATCCCCTGGACGAGCTGCTGGACACCATCGACTGGACGCCTTTCTTTATCACCTGGGATCTGGCGGGCAAGTACCCCGCCATTCTTGACGACGACAAGGTGGGCAGTGCCGCCCGCAGCCTGTTTGCCGACGCCAAGGCGATGCTGACAAAGCTGCTGGCGGAAAACCGCCTGCGCGCCAAGGCGGTGTTCGGCCTGTGGCCCGCCAACCGGGTGGGAGATGACGATATCGCGGTCTACGCCGATGAGCGCCGGGACCAGCCCATCGCCGTCCTGCACCAGATCCGCCAGCAAAACCGCAAGCCCGGTGCCAGCGACACCCTGCACTCCCTGGCGGATTTCGTCGCGCCCAGGGATTCCGGCGTGGCCGACTATATCGGCGCCTTCGCGGTTACCGCCGGCCTGGGCAGCGAGGAACTGGTGCGGGAGTACGAGGCCAACCACGACGACTACAACGCCATCATGGTCAAGGCGCTGGCGGACCGCCTGGCGGAAGCCCTGGCGGAAAAACTGCACCAGCAGGTGCGCACCACCTACTGGGGCTATGCCCCGGATGAGGACCTGACCACCGAGCAGTTGATCCGCGAGGAGTACCGGGGCATCCGCCCGGCCCCTGGCTACCCGGCGTGCCCGGACCACACCGAAAAGGCCACCATCTTCGCCCTGCTGGATGCTACCCGGGCCACCGGGATATCCCTCACCGAGAGCTTTGCCATGTTGCCCGCGGCCTCGGTCAACGGCCTCTACTTTTCCCACCCCCAGGCCCGGTACTTCAACGTGGGCAAGATCCAGAGGGATCAGGTAGAATCCCTGGCGGCCCGCAAGGGCATGAGCATTGCCGAGGTTGAGCGCTGGTTGAGCCCGGTGTTGGGCTATGAATGATCGATGCAGGCAGGTGACCCCATGACCGAGGGAAAAGACGACAAGCCGGGATTTTTGGATGTGGTAAAAAGCACCCTGGCCGCGGCCCTGGGTGTCCAGACCAGCAAGAACCGGGAGCGGGACTTCAAGCACGGCAATATCAAAACCTTTGCCATCGCGGGGCTGATCTTCACCGTGATCTTTATTGCCACGGTCATTGTGGTGGTCAAGCTGGTGCTGAAAAACGCCGGAATGTAAGCACTAAAAAAGGCGGCCATGGCCGCCTTTTTTAGTGCTCAGCGAAGGTCACTGATTGGTCAGCCAGAACACCGCTGCGACAATGACAATGGTGATCAGCACGAGGGCTGCCACCGCATCCACGGCGCCGTCGCGGTCTGGTTTGGCTGTTTCAGAATCGCTCATTTGGGTCTCCGGTGTAATGGGGGGATTAAAGACGGGCGCCATTCTAACAACGGCGACTGAAAATGTCCTCCTTTCTCTTCCTGCCGACCCACCCCGGGTGGCTGCAACCATATTGGCGCAGCCGCTATCGGATATCGGAAAAATCCCTTTTTATCGCAGAAGATCAACTGCTTAACATCTGTTTTCACCTGACAGAGGGCACGCATCTGTGTATCATTGCGGCCCCGGGAACAGTGCCAAGACCTCCATGTATCGATACGACCATTACGACAGACAACTGGTGACCGAGCGCGTTGCCCAGTTTCGCAACCAGACCGCCCGCTATCTGGCGGGCGACTTGAGCGACAGTGAATTTCTGCCCCTGCGGCTGCAGAACGGCCTTTATATACAGCGCCTGGCGCCCATGCTGCGGATTGCCGTACCCTACGGATTGCTGTCCTCCACCCAATTGCGCAAACTGGCCCATATTGCCCGCCACTACGACAAGGGCTATGTGCATTTCACCACCCGCCAGAACATCCAGCTGAACTGGCCGGAACTGGAGGAAGTGCCGGACATCCTCGCCGAACTGGCGCAAGTGGAGATGCACGCCATCCAGACCAGCGGCAACTGCATTCGCAACACCACCTCGGACCAGTTTGCCGGTATTGCCGTGGACGAGATCGAAGATCCCCGCCCCTGGTGTGAGCTGATCCGCCAGTGGTCCACCCTGCATCCGGAATTTGCCTTTTTGCCGCGCAAATTCAAGATCGCCGTAAGCGGCTCCCAGCAGGACCGGGCGGCAATCCAGGTTCACGACATCGGCTTGCAACTGGTGCGCAACGACCGAGGGGAGACCGGCTTTACCGTGCTGGTGGGCGGCGGTCTGGGGCGCACCCCGGTGATCGGCAGTGTGATCCGCGAGTTCCTGCCCTGGCAGCACCTGCTCACCTACCTCACCGCCATTCTGCGCATCTACAACCGCTACGGCCGCCGGGACAACAAGTTCAAGGCCAGGATAAAAATCCTGGTCAAGGCCTGGACTCCCGAGGTGTTTGCCGCCAAGGTCGAAGAGGAATGGCTCCACCACAGGGACGGCCCGCTGACCCTCACCGAGGAGGAAGTGGCGAGAACCAGGAGCTTTTTCATACCCCCGGCCTACAAGACCCTCGACGGCCGGGCCGCGGAGGACGCCCTGCAGTCCCAGGCCCTAGGGGATGTGGCTTTCCAGAAGTGGCTGTCCCGCAATGTGATGGCCCACCGGGTGCCCGGCTACGCTGCGGTCACCCTGTCCCTGAAACCCGTGGGCGTTGCCCCCGGCGATGTCACCGACAGTCAGCTGGAGGCCATCGCCGACCTGGCGGACAGCTACAGCTTTGGCGAAGTGCGGGCCACCCACAACCAGAATGTGGTGCTGGCGGATGTGGAGAAAAGCGCCCTCTATCCCCTGTGGCGGGCGCTGGACGCCCTGGGCTTTGCCAGCCCCACCGTGGGCACCCTGGCGGATATCATCTGCTGTCCCGGCGGCGACTTCTGCTCCCTTGCCAACGCCAAGTCGATTCCGGTGGCCGAGGATATCCAGCGCCGTTTCGACGACCTCGATTACCTGTACGACCTGGGGGACCTGACCCTCAATATTTCCGGCTGCATGAACGCCTGCGGCCACCACCACGTGGGCAATATCGGGGTTCTGGGGGTGGACAAGAAAGGCGAGGAGTTCTACCAGATCCAGCTCGGCGGCAGCGCCAGCGAGCAGGCTAGCCTGGGCAGCGTGCTGGGGCCCTCCTTCTACCAGAAGGACGTGGCCGATGTGATCGCCAAAATCCTCCAGGTCTATGTGGACCGGCGCCAGCCGGAGGAGCCCTTCCTCGATACCTTCAAGCGCATCGGCATCGACCCGTTCAAGGAGGCAGTCTATGCCAAAGCTGATTAGTTCAAGGAGGCAGTCTATGCCAAAGCTGATTAAAGGCAACGCCATCGTCGACGATAACTGGCAACTGATCGGCGCTGAGGACGAAATCCCGCAAGGCCGGGTACTGATGCCACTGGCGCGCTGGCTGGCCCTGGACGACGAACGCCGCCTCGGCGGCGACACCGCCCCCTGGCTCGACAGCGACCAGGAATTCGCCGATGCCCTACCCGAACTGCTGAAGGCAGGGTTGATTGCGGTGAATTTCCCCACCTTTATGGACGGTCGCGGCTTCTCCATCGCTGAAATTCTGCGCCAGCAGCACGGCTACCGGGGTGAGCTTCGCGCCATCGGCTACCTGATTCAGGACCAGTTGTTCTTCCTCAAGCGCTGCGGCTTCGACGCCTTCCAGCTGCGGGAGGGCAACGACCTGGAGGCGGCCCTGGCGTCGCTCCAGCCCTTTTCCGTGACCTATCAAACCAGCGCCGACACCGACCGGCCGCTGTTTCGCCGTCGGACCTGATGGCCGGGATGGCCGGCACCGGGTCAAGGGCCTGTGGTGCCTCGCAGCCCTAAACCAACCGCACGTCGAGTCCCGGAGGTCAGGAAAAGTACCTGCGCTGCGCCCTTTCCCACCAGCGCATCACTACGCCGTCGAGGGTTTCCTCGGCGGCGAAGCCGACCTTTTCCGGCAGGGACTTTTTCATCACATAGCTGACCTCGAAGATTTTCGCGCTGTCCAACTGCGAGGTGATGTATTCGTCGCTGGTCATCACCTCGTCCACCAGACCCAGCTCCCTGGCTCTGGTGCCCAGCCAGACCTCACCGGTGGCGACGGCATCGATATCCAGTCCCCGGCGGTGTTGGCGAACAAAGTCCTTGAACAGGTCGTGAATCTCCTGCAGGTCGTGGACAAATTTCTCCCGCCCCTTGTCGGTGTTCTCCCCCAGCATGGTCAGGGTGCGCTTGTACTCACCGGCGGTGAGCACCTCGAAGTCCACGTCGTGCTTCTTGAGGAGGCGGTGAAAGTTGGGCATTTGTGCCAATACGCCAATGGAACCGATATAGGCAAAGGGCGCGGCGAGAATTCGGTCGGCGACACAGGCCATCATATAGCCGCCACTGGCCGCCACCTTGTCCACGCATACGGTGAGGGGGATTCCGGCGGTGCGCAGCCTGTCGAGCTGGCTGCTGGCGAGACCATAGCTGTGAACCATGCCCCCCGGGCTTTCGAGGCGCACCACCACTTCGTCCTCAGCCGTGGCCTGACCGAGAACGGTGGTGATCTCCTCCCGTAGGGACTGCACGGCGCTGGCTTTCATGTCCCCCTTGAAGTTGAGCACAAAGAGGCGTTTCTGCGGCCCCTTATCGCCACTCTTCAGGCGCTTTTTGAGGGCCTTCACCCTGGCCTTGCGGGCGGCCTTCTGCTCGCCATCCGCCAGCAGGCTGTCGCCGAGGGCCTCCCGACGCTCCCTGATCAGATCGTCGAGGGGGCGGATATCCAAATGCCCCCTATCCCCTTTGCGCGCCCGGGAGCTCAGGCTGGCGATGACGGCCACAGCCACCACCAGGGCCACCAGGAGGGTGAGGGTTTTGGCCAGGAACAGGCCGTATTCGCTTAACAATTCCAACATTGAGACTCCGGTGGTAGCGGCGGATTACACCATAATTCGAGACTGTGGGGCGCCCCTGGAGAAGGAGGGAGGTCTAGCCGCCGCGCTGGCGGCAGTGCTCGACAAAGGTGCGAATCAACTGGCCGGAGAGGGAGTACTCCCCCGGGGTGTCCGGCAGCGCCCGGTAGTGAAACCACTGGGCCTCGACAATCTCCACCCCGTCCACCTGGATATCGCCCCCCTGGTAGTCGGCAAAGAAACCCAGCATCAACTGGCCGGGAAAGGGCCAGGGCTGGCTGCCCTTATAGTGAAGATCCCCCACTGACAGGCCCACCTCCTCCAGCACCTCCCGGCGCAGGGCGTCCTCGGCGGACTCCCCGGGTTCGATAAAGCCCGCCAGCACGCTGTACATGGGCCCTCGCCACTGGCCGTTGCGGGCCAGCAGGCATTCCTCCCCGCGAGTGACCAGGGCCATGATGCAGGGGGACAGCCGCGGATAATAGATTTTGCGGCACTGGCCACAGCCCATGGCCCGCTCGTTGGGCACCAGCGTGGTCTCGCCGCCACAATAGCCGCAGTGGCGGTGGGCGCGGTACCAGTCGTTGATTTGCAGGGCCCGACCCAGGAGGCGGAACAGACCCTCCGGCACCGAGCCGATAAAGTTTCTCAAGCCCGAGGTAACCGCCGACAAAACCCCATACTCCTCCGGCGACAGCTCCACGGCAAAAACCTGCTTGCCGTTGTAGTGCCCCAGGAAGTGGAGCTGGGCATCCCGGGGAAGCACCCACTTCAGTTGGCTGTGGTCCCAGAACAGCTCGGGGGACTCGGGATTGTGAACGATATCATCGCCCCAGGTGACGACAATCTTGCCCTCATGGGTGTCGTAGCCGTGGGGGTCGGCAATAAAAAGTTCATCGGAAAAGCTCATCGATACCTCAGGCCGCTTCCAGAGTAGCCAGGTAATCGTCGGCAATATTCAGGACAAAGTCGCTCTTGTCACCCTGGGACGTATTCTGAAAATAGTATTCCAGCGCCACCACGGCGTCGGCAAAGGATGACATCAGGGTATTCTTGGTTTCCGCGTCCACCACAAACAGCTTGTCCATCACAAACCGGCGACAGCGCCTGACAATATCCACCACCTGCTGGTCACCGACGATATTGGCAGCGCCCTCGATTTCCCTCAGTTCGGCAACCAGGGATTCGGAAACTTCGGCGCCGGCAAGATCGCTGGCCACCTCGTCCAGCATATCTTTGATAGCGGCCAGTTTGCGCAGGCACTCCACCCAGACTGCATGGACGCTGGTGTATACCAGCTTCTCTTCAACCACATCGTCCACCTCCCGCAAATCCAGTTTGGACATCAGCCCCTTGAGGGCCACCCCCTGCTCCTTCAGGTTGAGCAGCAGGC
>CAZWUP010000004.1:0-33994 GCA_964637045.1 uncultured Porticoccaceae bacterium
TCCGCCGTGACAGGGCGGCATTCTAACCAACTGAACTACCGGGCCGCAGCGCTTTGACCTGCTGCGACAGCCGCCGTGGGCGGCTGTCAAAAAAAAGCCCCTTCCCGATGAAAGAGGCTTCCTTTTAGGCACACAGCTTTTTCAGTCACTGCTGTGCGCCTGGATAATGGCGACCTGGAAGGGACTTGAACCCTCGACCTCCGCCGTGACAGGGCGGCATTCTAACCAACTGAACTACCAGGCCATTTGGTGGGTGGTACAGGGGTCGAACCTGTGACCTACGGCTTGTAAGGCCGTCGCTCTCCCAACTGAGCTAACCACCCCTCGTGAAGAGAGGCGCATTTTACTGAATCTCCCTGGGGTGTCAATTCCTTTGTGAAAGTTTTTCCTATACTTCGAAAAAAACCGGCCTTAACATAGCGTCTTCGCCAACGACGCCTGGTTTCAAGGGCCAATTCCCGATGGAAATTTTTAAAGACTTCACCTTCGAAGCCGCCCACCTGCTGCCCAATGTGCCCCCGGGTCACAAGTGCGGCAGGTTGCACGGCCACTCCTACACCATCACCGTCCACGTGGCCGGTCCCGTGGCGGAGAACAGTGGCTGGATCATGGATTTCGCCGATATCAAGGCGGCCTTCAAGCCCACCTACGAGGCCCTGGACCACCGCTACCTGAACGACATCGCCGGCCTCGACAACCCCACCAGCGAGAACATCGCCCGCTGGATCTGGCGCGACCTCAAGCCCCGCCTGCCCCAACTGACTCGCATCCAGGTCAGGGAAACCTGTACCAGCGGCTGCGTGTATTCCGGCGACTGACCCGTTGCGAGAGGACATTCCCCGGTTGACAGCTATCCCACCACCAGCATCGGACAGGAACTGAACCTGTTGATATCCTCCACCCTGGCGTCGCCGATGAGTTCCGAGAAGCTGGCCGGCAACAGGATCAGATCCGCCTCCGGCCCCCGGGTGAGTTGCCTGAGGATATCCAGCCCGGCACCACAGTTGACCCAGCAGACTCTGGCACCGCGGGCACTGAGGTCCGCCAGCACCTGACTGGGCACCGCCCGCTGGCCGATCAGATAGACGGTGCGGGTGATGCCGGCAGCAATCAGCTGCTCCAGCAACGCCAGGCAGTGCTGGGAGGCGGGAGACCCGTCGTAGACCCATTTCACCGCCGGCAACTGGCGTATCCCGCCCAGCTTGCGGGGCGGGGTGGCGGGCCGCCTGCGGGCCGGCAAGAACAGGTCCTGCTGCTGGCGCAGCAGGACCCCCAACGGCAGGATATCCCGGTCAACCTCGAGGCGAAAGCTCACCTGTCGCGCCCGGGTGGCCTGCTCCAGCATCTTGGCAATCAACTGCAGGTTTTTGTGTTGGGACGAGGTCAGGGACTCCTGGGCCAGGTTGCGCTCCTCGCCGGTGTGAACCAGCACCTCGGTGGTGAACGGCAGCTGGGCCACCTGGTGGAGCAATTGGTCACCCACCAGTAGGCCCCGCAAGCCGGCATTGAGGCGCTCGGCAATAAGTACTGCGATCTCCAGGGACCCGAGACGGATACCCCAGGGATCGATGGCGACACAGATCTCCCTGGGGGCTGCGGCGTCAGTCATCATCTTGCTCACCCTTGGCGGCCAGCTCCTTGTCGCTGGCGGCGTACTCTTTATGTTTGCGAATCAACTGCTCGATACGGGCCATCACCAGCCCGTTGACGCTGTCGC
This sequence comes from uncultured Porticoccaceae bacterium, assembly GCA_964637045.1. Lineage (GTDB taxonomy): Bacteria > Pseudomonadota > Gammaproteobacteria > Pseudomonadales > Porticoccaceae > CAYXXZ01. The sequence continues at coordinate 1,718 of CAZWUP010000004.1, forward strand.
CCGGGTAGTTGCCGTCGCCGTCGACGACACCCACCGGCGTGGCCAGCAACAATTCCAGCCCCTCGTCGATATGGCTGATGGTATAGACCCTGAAGTTACCCTCCGCCACCGCGGCAATCACGTCCTCCCGCAACATCAGATGGGCGCTGTTGGCAGCCGGTATAATCACCCCCTGCTCCCCGGTAAGGCCTCGGGCGCGACAGATGTCGAAAAAGCCCTCGATTTTTTCATTGACGCCGCCAATGGCCTGAACCTGGCCGTGCTGGTTGAGGGAGCCCGTCACCGCCAGGGACTGGTTGACCGGCAATCCCGACAGGGCCGACAGCAGGGCCGTCAGCTCCGCCACCGAGGCGCTGTCGCCATCGATACCACCATAGGACTGCTCGAAGGCCAGTGTCGCCGCCAGCGGCAGCGGCCGCTCAGCGGCGTAGCGGCTGGCGAGGAATGAGGAAATGATCAGCACGCCCTTGGAGTGAATATTGCCACCCAGCTTGGCCTCCCGCTCGATATCCACCACACCGGCGGAACCCAGGCGGGCGGTGGCGGTGATCCGCGCCGGTTTGCCAAAGGCGTACTGGCCCAGTTGGTACACCGCCAGACCGTTGACCTGGGCGACCCTGAAGCCCTGGGTGTCCACCAGCTGGATCTCCCTGAGGATCTGCTCGTGGGATCTCTCCCGCAGCTGGTCGGTGCGCTTGATGCCGGCGTCGATCGCCGCCTTTACATCTTCCGCCGCCACCGCATCGACCCCCCGGCGCCGGGCGCAGTAGTCACTCTCACAGAGCAGGTCCGCCACATAGCCCCGGTGGAGGGAAATCTTCTCGCCATCCTCGATACGCCTGGAGCACTGCTCGACAACCCTGGCGACGCCGTCGCGGGCGAAGGGCAGCAGGTTGTGGCGCAGCTGCAGGGTTCTGATGAGGCGGGCAAACAGCTGGGTGCTGGCGGCCGATCTGGGGGCCTCCTCGGCCATGTCCGCCGCCACCTTGAACAGCTGCCCGAACTCGGGATCGTACTGCTCCAACAGATAGTACAGGTAGCGGTCACCGGTGAGGATGACCTTGATATGCAGGGGAATGGGCTCCGGCTCCAGCTGGGTGGTGCTGGCAAAACTGAACATCTGCTCCAGGGATTGGATGCGAATTTCGCGGCCCCGCAGGATCCGCTTCACCGCATCCCAGGCAAAGGGACTGGACAGCACCTTGGCGGCGTCGAGAATCAGATAGCCGCCGTTGGCGCGGTGAAAGGCACCGGCCTTGATCAGGGTGAAATCCGTCAGCAGGGTGCCGTACTGGGCGATGTGCTCGACCCTGCCCACCAGGTTGATAAAGGAGGGATTGTCCTCGTAGACCACCGGGGCCGCCTCCACCCCGCTGTTGTCCACCAGCACATTGACGCTGTACTGATTGAACTCAGCGGCCTTCGCCTGGGCGGCGTCGGCGGTGGCGCCGTCGCCAGCCGCCTGTTTGAAGGCATCGACATTCTCGATCACATCCTCGCGCACCGACTCCAGATAGGTCAGCACCTCCGGCAGCTCCCGGTACCTGTCCTCCAGGTCCTTGAACAGCTGGTCGATCACCAGCATGCTGAAATCCCTGTTCAGGGCCCGCATTTTCTCCCGCCCCTCCTTCACCCACTGGGGCAGCTGGCGGACAATGGTCTTGAGCTCCCCCTTGAGCTCCTCGATGGTGTCGAGGATTTTCTTCTTCTCATCGGCGGGCAACTCCTCGAAATCCCCCGGGGAGAGAATTTTTTCGTCCTTCATCGGCGCCAGGGTGTAGCCGTTGGGCGTCTGGATCAGGGCGACCCCGTGTGCCCTGGCCTTTTCCCCCAGGGCCTGAAAAGCCTCCTGTTCCCGCTGGCTGTACTGCTCCGCCATCTCCTGGACCCGGGTCTGGTAATCCTCGCTTTGAAAGGCAGCGGGAATACTCACCAGCAGGTCTTCGACGGCGTGTTGCATATCCCCCCGCAGCTGCCTCCCCATACCCGGCGGCAACGCCAGGATAATGGGTTTGTGGCGCAGTTCGAAGTTGTTTACGTAGCACCAATCCACCGGACTCGAGAGGGGTGCAACGCCCTCGGTAAACAGGTCGTCCAGCAGCTCGTGCTTGCCCACCCCCGCGGAGCCGAGAACAAAGATGTTGTAGCCATCGTGGTGCATGTCCATGCCGAACTTGAGGGCGTCCGCCGCCCGATCCTGGCCCAGGTGATCATCCAGGGCCGCCAGCTGATCCGTGGTATCGAACGTCAGGTCGGCAACTGGGCATTGGTGGTAGAGGGCCTCTGGGGCAAGGCTGGCGATCGCTTTCGGGTGCTGAGTGGCCATGAATTGTCCTTGTGTTGGGCTGAGTTGTAAGGCGGCAAGGTCGTTGTCTGTTGCTCGCTCGTTGTTAGGTGTTGATCAAAGGACGGTCCCTGCCGCCGCCACCAAACGAGAGCCAACTATGAATTGCCCCGCCTCACCGCGGCGGCGGCGAATGGTTGCCGGCGTTGGCGAGGATGGCGTCGAGGGCAGGCTGCAGGCGGGGGTAGGAAAACACAAATCCCAGCCGGGTCAGCTTGTCCGGCACCACCCGCTGACCGCTGAGCAGCAACTCCTCGGCCATTTCCCCGAACAGCAGGCGCATTACCCAGGCGGGCATGGGCAAAAAACCCGGCCGCGACAATGCGCTGGCCAGGGTGCGGGCAAACGTCCGGTTGGTCACCGGCTCCGGTGCCGTGGCGTTGACCCCGCCCTGGAGCTGGTGGTTGACCAGGCAGAAATCCAGGGCGGCCACCATGTCGTCGATATGAATCCAGGACATCCACTGATCGCCGCGCCCCATGGGGCCGCCCAGCCCCAGGCGAAAGGCCGGCAGCATCGCCTTCAGGGCACCGCCGTGGCCGAGCACGATACCGGTGCGCACCCGGCACACCCTGGTGCCCAGGGTCTCGAACTGGCAGGCCATGGACTCCCAGGCCCGACACAGGTCGCTGGCGTAACTGGGAACACTCTCCCCGTCTTCAGTCAGCAGATTGTCCCCCTGGGGGCCGTAGTAACCGATGGCGGAGCCGCTTACCAGTACCCCGGGGGCACGTCTGGCGGGATCGTTGAAGTACTCGAAAAGCTGTTCCGTCAGCTCCACCCGGCTGGCGTAAAACAACCGCTTGCGGGCCTGGCTCCAACGCCGATCCGCGAGGGGTTCGCCAGCCAGGTTGATCACTCCGGTAACCGGCGGCAGCTGGTGGAGGTCCTGGATGGCGCCAACCACCCTGACCCCCTGGGGCAACCTGGCGGCGGCGATGTCCGGGCGGCGGCTGAGGACTGTTATCTCAGCGCCCCTCCCCGCCAGTCGGCGGCACAGGTGGCTACCGATAAACCCGGTACCACCGGTGATGAACAGGTGATTGTGCGCTGAGGTTTCCATCACAGCTCCGGCAGCTCAAAACTGGCAAAAAAGCTCTCCAACCCGTCGCGACTCTGGATGGTGGCGGCCTTGTCAACCACGTCGCGGGTCAGATGAGGGGCGAACTGGCGAATGAAATCGTACATAAAACTGCGCATATAGGTGCCCCGGCGAAAGCCGATGCTGGTGACGCTGGACTTGAACAAGTGCCTGGCCTCCAGGGCCACCAGGTCGCTGTCAACCTCTGGATCATAGGCCATGTGGGCGACGATTCCGATACCCAGACCGAGACGGACATAGGTTTTTATCACATCTGCATCGGTGGCGGTGAACACCACCCTGGGGGTCAGCCCCCTGTCGTTGAAAGCTTCATCCAGCCGTGACCTGCCGGTGAAACCAAAGACATAGGTGACGATGGGGTGGTCCGCGACGTCCTCGATGGTGAGGGCATCCAGTGCCGTCAGCGGGTGGTCCCTGGGCACCAGGATGCAGCGGTTCCAACGGTAGCAGGGCATCATCAGGAGATCGGAAAACAACTCCAGAGCTTCGGTGGCGATGGCGAAGTCCACTCCCCCCTCGGCGGCCATTTCGGAGATCTGCACCGGGGTTCCCTGGTGCATATGCAGGGCGACATGGGGGTATTTGGCAATAAAGTTGCGGATCACCTTGGGCAGGGCGTACCTGGCCTGGGTGTGGGTGGTGGCGATGGAAAGGCTGCCGTGGTTGGGGGTGCTGTGCTCCTGGGAAAGCTGCTTGATGCTTTCCACCTTGCGCAGGATTTCCCCGGTGATCTTGAGTATTTCCTCCCCGGCCGGGGTGATTCGGGTGAGGTGCTTGCCGCTGCGGGTGAATATCTGGACCCCCAGCTCGTCTTCCAGCAAGCGAATCTGCTTGCTGATCCCCGGCTGTGAAGTGTAGAGGCTCTGGGCGGTGGCGGAGACATTCAACTCGTGATGTGCAACCTCCCAGACATAGCGCAGTTGTTGCAACTTCATGGCGTGGGCCTCTAGACAAATTAGCTATAAAAATAGTCAGAACGATATTTTTGTAGCATAGGCGAACATCGCCGCGGTTGCCAGGGGTGAAACCACGGTCCCGGGGTCAGGGCCCCGAACAGCTGACGCCAGTGCCCGCCAGGCCGCAATAACCACCGGGGTTTTTCGCCAGATACTGCTGGTGGTAGTCCTCGGCAAAGTAGAAGGGCACCGCGCCGCGAATCTCGGTGGTGATGGCGCCGTACCCTGCCCTCGCCAACTCGCCCTGATACTGCGCGCGGGAGGCTTCCGCCGCCAGCAGCTGGTGGTCGCTGGTACAGTACAGCGCGGACCGGTACTGGGTGCCGATGTCATTGCCCTGGCGCATACCCTGGGTGGGGTCGTGGGACTCCCAGAAAACCTTGAGCAGCGCCGCCAGGGAAAGCTCCTGGGGGTGGTAGACCACCCTCACCAACTCGGTGTGGGCGGTGCTGCCACTGCACACGTCCTGGTACGAGGGATTGGCGGTATAGCCACCGCCGTAGCCCACGGCGGTGACATAAACCCCGGGCAGCTGCCAGTACAGGCGCTCCGCCCCCCAGAAACAGCCCATACCGAGATGGATCACGGCTGTGGAGTCGGGATACGGCCCAACCATGGGCCGATCCAGCACCAGATGGTTGCCCCGGGGAATGATGGCTTGGGGACGGTCGGCAAGGGCTGTGGCGGCGGTCACCAGTCGGGTTCTTGCTGAGGAAAACATGGGGGCACCTCTCGGAAGTTACTGGAAGCCAACAGGGGGGACTCCGCCGCGCTCCAGGTCAGGGGATTTCTTTCCATGCTCGACCAATAGCCTGGACTCGTCAAGCAGGGGGACGGCCGCCATCTGCGCGACCCCCTGTTCAGGAAGAGAGTACCGGAGATCGCCAGCGGAACTGCCGGCGAAATCGGGTGACCCGCACCGCCAGGACCGCGGGGTCACCCCCTTGCCCACTGTAACGCAGGTCTTCATAGGCATCGGTGATGGCGTGGATGGCCTCGGCGCTGGCGGGGAAGCGCTGGGCACATCGGCGGGCAAAGTTCCGGGGTGTCTCTCCCGGCTGGCGCGGACAGCCGGCCCTGGCCAGGCTGCGACAGAAGCTCAAATAGTGGTGGTCGGCGGGATCGGGCTTGACCCGGCCGCGAATGCGCAGCGACAGCAGCAATACCGGCAACAGGGCAATCACGGCACCGGCAAGGAGAAAAGCGCCGATGCGCACACTGTCCACCTTGCCCAGCAGCCTGGCCAGCACTTCGAGCTGGACGCTGTCGTAGCCCAACACCCAGCGGGCCCAGTTGTATTCCAGGGCCTCCACCTGCAGCCGCAGGCGGTTCAGCCAGTGGATATTCTGGAACCTGGCCATGCTCAGGGGAGAGTTGGCAAACACCTCGTCCAGGGACATGGCCCCCAGCAAACCGCCGAGAATCCGCTCCGGGGCCACCGCCGCAGTGGGGTCCACCAGCACCCAGCCGCGGTCCGCCAGCCACACTTCCCCCCAGGCGTGGGCATCGTACTGGCGCACCGTCAGGTAGCCTTCATCCGGGTGCAGCTCGCCACCCTGATAGCCCACCACCAGGCGAGCGGGGATCCCGGCCGCGCGCATAAAAAGCACAAAGCTGGCGGCGAAATGTTCGCAGAAGCCCTGCTGGGTGGTGAACAGGAAATCGTCGACGGAGTCCTTGCCCAGGGCGGGGGGGGACAAGGTGTAGTAGAAGCTTCCCCGGTAGTAGTCCAGCAAGCGTGCGATCAGGGCATCGGGGTCTGGGGTTTCCGAGCGCCACTGGCGGGCGAGGTCGCGGGTTCTGGGGTTGCCTCCGGGGGGAAGCTGGAGTTCGATGGCGCGGCGTGCGGGGCTCAGCTGGTGGGGATTGAGCAGTGCCTCGGGCCAGGATTTCACCTGGTATTGAAAGCGCCGGGTCACCGGGGTGAGGGACACCAGCGTCTGGTCCTGGGTGATACCCGTGGATCTGGTCAGGGGCTTGGAGGCCCCCAGGCTGTACAGCCAGTTGCCGTTCTGACGCTCCAGGGTAACCTGGTATTGAAGGGGTTCACCCCGCAGCTCCACCTCTCGCTGCCACCAGGCCGACACCTCGCCCTGCCACTCCACCACGCCGTCGGCATAGCCCCAGCGGAAGGGCTCCCAGGTCTTGCCGTCGAAGCGGGACAGGGTCAGGCCCCGCCAGTACAGCTGCTGGCGCTCCGGCAACTGGCCATCGAAGCTGGCCCTGAAGGCCAATGCCGACGAGCGCCCCAGGGAGGTGATGTCGCCAATCGCCAGGCGGTCGCTCATGCCGGTCACCGCGGATGCCGGGGCCGGCACACTCCACAGGGGTCCGAGCCGTGGCATCACCAGGAAGAACACCACCATCAGGGGTGCCGCCTGAGCCACCATGGCCGCCGCCGTCAGCAGGGGCCGCCAGGGCTGGTGGGCGCTGTCGTCCTGGTGAATCCCCGCCAGCGCGGCGGTGACCATCACCAGCGCAGTGGAAATATAGAGCCCGGTGAGAAAACTCTGGCTGAACAGGGCCAGGGTTATGGCGACAAAATAAGCCAGATAGATCACCACCAGGGCGTCCCGGCGACTGTGGATTTCCAGCAACTTCAGGGAGAAGGCGCAGACCAGCATGGCCACCATGGGCTCCAGCCCCAGCAGCCCCTTGAAGCTGGCCAGCAAGCCGCCGATGCAGAGCAGTATCAAGACCACCTTGGCCGCCGGGGGCGGCACACCCCACCGGGCGCGGTATATCCCCAGCCGCCACAGTACCGCCAGCAGGGGAACCAGGGGCACCCACGGGGGCAGGTAGCGGAACAGCGGCGCCGCGGTGACCACCACCGCCAGCAGCAGCCACAGGGTTCCCCCCCGGGACACCTGCCACAGTGGGCCCACCTCAGGCACCCTCACATTCAAACAGGGCCAGCATCCGCAACAGGCTGTCGCGGTGTATTTCCCCCCGGCCAAGGGTGGATTCACTGCCGGGCAGCCTGAGGCCGAAGGGGCTGTCACCGGCGGCGGCCTCGAGCACCCCGTGACACAGGCGGGACAATCTCGCCTCCCGGTCGAGACCCGGATAGCTGTGCCAGTCGAGCCAGGTGGGATCCGCCACCGGGTCGCTGAATTGTTTGCTGTACACGCCAAGGCCCCTGGCCAACTGCTTCCAGGCAATGCGGGTGCGCGACTCCCCGGGGCGGAACAGCGCCAGGCCCTCGAAATCTTCGCTGCCCCAGGTGGTGGCGGAACCCTCCACCGCATCCCCGGTGTTTCCGCCGGCGGTGCTGGCTCCGGCGATTGGCCTGGGGTAGACCACCCCGGCGCCCCGCAGCAGCACATGGGTCCAGACCCGGATCAAGCCCAGGGGATAGCAGGTTTCCAGGGTCAGCCTGTCGAGGGGTCTCAGCCCCCGGCGGCGAGCCGGAATGAACAGGGTGACAATCGCCGTCTGCTCCCCCCTGGGGAGGGCGACGCGCTGGGGCACTGCGCCGGGAAAAGACAGCCAGATATCCTCCCGATGACGGCGCCCCCGCTGGGACACCTCGACCTCCACCTTGAGGCTATCCCCCGGAAAACCGGCACCCACCCCGAGGATGCGCACCTCCAGGCCCGCCAGGTTGGCAAAACTGTGAAAGATGGTGACCACCATCAGGGATCCCAGCAGGGCGCCGAAGGCGAACACCAGGTTGTTTTGATAGTTGGTGGCCAGCAGCCACAGCAGTACCAGCACCAGCACCAGGCCCAACCCCTGGCGGGAGGGAAAGGTGAACACCGACCTGCGGTCGAGACGGATGCGCTCGACCCGAGGCAGGCGCCTGGCCAACCAGGCGTCAAAGCGGCGCTGAAAGAATCCGTTGCGTGCTGCTGTCACCTGAGGGCCACCAGCGGGTTGGAGTTCAGAAAATATCCACTGTATTGAGCGCCTTTTCCACCACCGCGCCGGCACTGTGGGTGTCGCCATAGGCGTGGAGGCGGTGGCGGGCCACTGCGGGAAACACCGCCTGCACATCCTCCGGGATCACATAGCCCCGCCCTTCCAGCAGGGCCCAGGCGCGGGCGCACTGGAGCACAGCCAGGGACGCCCGGGGGGAGAGACCGAAATCAAAACCCTCCACATCCCGGGTAAATTGCACCAGCCGCAACAGGTAGTCGGCCACCGCCTCGGAGGCGTGGATGGTGGCGACCCTGGCCTGCAGGGCCACCAGCTGATCGGGGGTGAGCACCGGCACCAGTCTGGCCAGGGCGTCCTGCATGCCGCCGCCGAGAAGCAATTTTTTCTCCGCCACCTGGTCCGGGTAACCCAGGGAGATACACATGGCAAAGCGGTCCTGCTGGGACTCCGGCAGTGGATAGGTGCCCCCCTGGGATACCGGGTTCTGGGTGGCGATGACAAAAAATGGCCGCGGCAGAAGCCGGGTTTCCCCGTCGCTGGTCACCTGGCCCTCGGCCATGGCCTCCAGCAGCGCGCTCTGGGTCTTGGGGGTGGTGCGGTTGATTTCATCCGCCAGCAGCAACTGGGTAAACACCGGACCCGGGTGGAAGCGGAAAGTACCGGCGGCCCTCTCATAGATGGAGATGCCCAGAATATCGGAGGGCAGCAGATCACTGGTGAACTGGACCCGCTTGAAGGACAGTCCCAGGGTGATGGCCAGGCCCTGGGCCAGGGTGGTCTTGCCCATCCCCGGCAGGTCCTCGATCAGCAGGTGGCCGCGGGCCAGCAGGCAACACAGGGCGAGGCGAATCTGGTGGTGCTTGCCCAGCAACACCAGCCCCACGTTGGCCACTGCCGCGGTCAACAGCTGGTGGTCGCCACGTGCGCCCTGGGGAGCATTCACAGCGACTCCAGGCCCCGCCGCAGATCGGCCTTGATATCGGCGATATCCTCCAGGCCAACCGCCACCCGGATCAGGTTCTGGGTAATTCCCGCACTCTCCCGCTCGGTGTCCGACAGACGGCCGTGGGTGGTGGTCGCCGGATGGACAATGGTGGATTTCACATCCCCCAGGTTGGCGGTGAGGGACAGGATTCGGGTGGCGTCAATCACCTTCCAGGCCTGCTCGCGGCCACCGACAACCCGGAACGACAACACCCCGCCGAACCCCCGCTGCTGTTTGGCGGCCAGGGCGTGACCGGGGTGGGAGGGCAATCCGGCGTAAAATACCTGCTCCACCGCCGACTGTTGTTCCAGCCACCGGGCCAGCTCCAGGGCATTGGCGGAGTGGGCGTCCATGCGCAGGCGCAGGGTTTCCAGGCCCTTGACGAAAACCCAGGCGTTGAACGGGCTCATGGTGGGCCCAGCGGTGCGCAAAAATGTCAGCACCTCGGCGATCAACTCGCGGCGGCCCAGCACCACCCCCCCCAGACAGCGGCCCTGGCCATCCAGGTACTTGGTGGCGGAGTGAATCACCAGGTCGGCGCCAAACTGTAGGGGCTTTTGCAGCGCCGGGGTACAGAAGCAATTGTCCACCACCAGCAGAATCTCCCTGGGTTTGGCAAGGGCCGCCAGGGCCTCGAGATCCGCCACCTCGCACAGGGGGTTGGATGGGGTCTCGAGGAAAAACATCCGCGTTTCGGGGCGCACCGCCGCCCCCCAGCTGTCCAGGCACGCCAGGGGCACAAAAGTGGTCTCCACCCCGAACTTGGCCATCAGCTTGCTGAACAGGTTGACCGTGGTGCCAAACACATCCCGGGAGCAGACGATATGGTCCCCGGCCTTGAGCAGGGCCATGCAAGTGCTGAGAATGGCGGCCATTCCGGATGCTGTGGCACAGGCGGCCTCGCCACCCTCGAGGGCGGCAATCCGCTCCTCGAACATGCGCACCGTGGGGTTGGTATAGCGGGAGTAGACATTCCCACCCTGAACCCCGGAAAAGCGATCGGCAGCCTCCGCCGCATTGGCAAACACATAGCTGGAGGTGGCAAATATCGCCTCCGAGTGCTCCCCCTCGGCGGTGCGGTGCTGGCCGGCGCGAACCGCCAGGGTATCCAGGCCCACGCCGTGGAGGTAGTGGTCTTCGTCAAAAATATCTGTCATCAGTTCACTCCGGCATCGGCGTTGTGCAGCCCCACCACCTCTGGCTTGGTTTGGCTATCGCTGGCCATCTTGGCGCTGTCGTTGCGGGATGCCGCCAGCTTGTCGAGGTAGCTCCTGTCCACGTCGCCGGTGATATATTCTCCGGTAAATACCGAGCAGTCGAACTCGAGGATCTCCGAGTTGCCCTCCCGCGCGCTGTCAATCAGGTCGTCGAGATCCTGATAGATCAGCCAGTCGGCGCCGATCACCGCCGCCACCTCTTCCACGGTATGGCCGTGGGCCACCAGCTCCTCTGCCGACGGCATATCGATGCCATAGACGTTGGGAAAGCGCACCGGGGGCGCGGCGGAGGCCATGTAGACCTTGTTGGCACCGGCATCCCTGGCCATCTGGATAATCTCCCGGGAGGTGGTGCCGCGGACGATGGAGTCATCCACCAGCAACACATTCTTGCCCTGGAACTCCAGGCGCACCGGGTTGAGCTTCTGGCGCACGGACTTTTTGCGCTGGGTCTGGCCGGGCATGATGAAGGTGCGGCCGATATAGCGGTTCTTCATAAAACCTTCGCGAAACTTCACCCCCAGCACTTCCGCCATGGCCTGGGCGCTGACCCTGCTGGTATCCGGCACCGGGATAACCACGTCGATGTCGTGGTCGGGGCGCAGGGCCAGCACCTTGTCCGCCAGCCGCTCCCCCATCCGCAACCGGCACTTGTAGACGGAGATGTCATCGATTATGGAGTCGGGGCGGGCGAAATACACGTGTTCAAAAATACAAGGGATCAGCCGCGGATTCTCGGCGCACTGGGCACTGTGGAAATTGCCGTCGATATCGATGTAGATGGCCTCCCCGGGGGCCACGTCCCGCTCCACCTCGAAACCGAGCACATCCAGGGCCACGGTTTCCGAGGCCACCATATACTCGCGACCGCCGCAGCCGTCATCCCTGCTGCCATACACCAGGGGCCGAATGCCATTGGGGTCGCGAAATGCAAAAACCCCGTAACTGGCGATCAGGCCAACCACCGCATAGGCGCCGCGACAGCGCTTGTGCAGGCGCCCGATGGCGGCAAACACATCCGTCGGCTCGGGCTTCATCTTGCCCTGGAGGTGGAGTTCGTGGGCAAAGATATTGAGCAGCACCTCGGAGTCGGAGTCGGTGTTCACATGGCGCAAATCCGACATAAAGATGTGCCGGGACAACTGGTCGGAATTGGTCAGATTGCCGTTGTGGGCGATGCAGATACCATAGGGCGAATTTACATAGAACGGCTGGGCCAGGGCCGGCCCCGAGCTGCCGGCGGTGGGATAGCGCACATGGCCGATACCCATATTGCCGATCAGACGACCCATGTGGCGGGTGTGGAACACATCCCGCACCAGGCCCACATCCTTGCGCTGGTGAATTCTACCCTGGTCGCAGGTCATGATGCCCGCCGCGTCCTGGCCCCGGTGCTGCAACATGGTCAGGGCGTCATAGAGACGGAGGTTTACATCAGATTTGCCAACCATGCCGACAACACCACACATAGCATTACACCTTCAGAATAGAGACTTGAAAAAGGCAAGCAGACGGGTACCCGCGTCCATCACCCAGCTTTCACAGGCGAGAAAATAGGGGATCAGCTGGGATTCTCGCCACCAGGGGTCCTCGGTGACCGGCAGTACCGCGGGCAGCAGAATCAGAATCACCATCACCACGATAAAACCCCGCAGGGCACCGAACACTGCCCCCAGCAGGCGGTCGGTGCCGGACAGCCCGGTGGATTCCACCAGCTGGCCGATAAGAAAACTGGCCAGGGAGCCGCTGATCAGCACCCCAAAGAACAACACTACCCAGGCCACCAGGGCGCGCAGGGAGGGCGTCTCCACCAGATTGGCGAAATGGCCGGACAGCTCCTGATGGAACACCGTAGCCACCAGAAAGGCCGCGGCCCAGATCACCAGGGACAGGGCCTCGCGGACAAAGCCCCTGACCACACTGATCACCATGGAAAAGCCAAGAATTGCCACAATCGCCCAATCCGCCCAGTTCACAGCCCTCTCCCCACCCGCCGTTCAAGGGTGGGGATTCTAGCAAAGACCGGCAACAAGTTCAGGGCTCAAATGGCAGCACCAGGGATTTAACCCCCAGCGAGCTGTCGATCCGACGCTTTTCCTCATCGGCATTCTTGCGCAGCACATGTGGCCCCACCTGCACCCGATGAACACTGGCACCATTGGCCTGCCCCTGGCGGACAAAGGCCTTGAAGCCCGCGTCCTGAAGCCGTTGTGCCAGCCTGGCGGCGGTGTCTGCCTCCCGGTAACTGGCAACCTGGATCAACCAGGCCTGCGGCAGCCCCTCCGCCGTCAGCTTGGGGGGCGCGGAGGGCGGAGCGGTGGCCGGGGCCGGCACCTTGGCCGGAGGCTTGTCTGCCCGCGGCTCGAGGTCCTGGTCCGGCGCCGACTCGCCGCTCGCCGGCAGCGGCTCCTCCAGGTCGAAGAGCTCGCCGTGGGCCAGGGGCTCGTCCACTGCCTCCCGCGGCTCCTGCTGGCCGACAACCACCGGCTCGATCTCCGGTGCCGGGGGGATCTGGGTGCTTTGGTCCACGGGCTGGGGGGGCTGGAGGTTGAACACCGAGGGCACAAAGATTACCGCCAGGGCCACCAGCACCAGGGCGCCCACCAGACGCTGCTTTAATCGCTCAGAGATCATAGTGCCTCCCGATATGCGCAATGACGGCAGAAACGGTGAAAAACGATCCACACACGGCCAGGGTTGCCCCCCTTGGGGTTGCCGACAAGGCTGCGTCAAAGGCGTCCTCAACGGTTGCCAGCTGAGTGTGCCGGCAGCCGAGGCTGCTCAACAGCCCGGCGAAGTGTACCCCGCCCAGGGCGCGGGTTACAGCACCCAGATCCCCCACATACCAGTGGTCCACAGTCACCGCGAGGGCGGAGACAAACCCCGCCAGATCCTTGTCGGCCATGATCGCCGCCACACAATTCACCGGGCCGGGCTCGCTGGCCAGACGATCGGCGAGGTAGCTGGCGGCGGCGGGATTGTGGGCCACATCAAGAATAATCTGGCGGTGGTTGAGTTGCAGCTTCTGGTAGCGCCCGGGAAGCTGGAGCCCGGCAAACACCCGCTCCAGCTGGGATGCCGACAACTCTGTGCCAAGCAGGGCCAGACCCTGTACCGCAGCAGCCACACTGGCCAGAGGCAGTTGCGGCTTTGGCAGCCCCCTATACAATCTCGGCTCACCCTTGGCCCCCACATACTGAAGCGTCACTGTGGCCCCCTCCTCCCGGGCGCCAAACTCACCGCCGAGGCGATAGCAGGGTGCTGGCAGCTGGGCCACATAGTTGACCAAGGTGGCGGGAGGATTGGGGTCTGCGCACACCACGGGCCGGTGGGCACGGGCGATACCCGCCTTCTCCAGGGCTATGGCTTCGCGACTGTCCCCCAGCCAGTGGGTGTGATCCAGGTCGATGGCGGTGACAATGGCCAGGTCGCCGTCGACAATATTGACCGCATCGTAGCGCCCCCCCAGGCCAACTTCGAGCACCGCGAGATCGAGATCCTCCCCAGCCATCAGCCACAGTGCCGCCAGGGTGCCCACCTCAAAGTAGGTCAAGGGGGTTTCACCCCGGGCAGCCTCGATGTGGGCGAAGGCGTCGCAGAAGGATTCGTCGGCAACCTCTACAGCGCCGATGCGCACGCGCTCGTTGTAGCGCAGCAAATGGGGGGAGGTGTAGGTCGCCACCCGAAGCCCCGCCGCCAGGGCGCAGGCCTCCAGGGTGCGCACACAGGAACCCTTGCCGTTGGTGCCGGCAACCACCACCACCCGGGAGGCGATGGTGCCCAACCGCAGCCGCCGGGCGACGGCGGCGATGCGCTCGAGGCCCAGTTCTATCTCAACGGGGTGACGGGCTTCTAGGCGTCTCAGCCACTGGTCGAGGTCGAGGTCGAGGTTGAGGTCGGGCTCAGGCATCCGCGAGTTCTTGGACCCTGGGGACCCCGGTCATTTTGCTCAGCAACCGGGCTATGGTTTCGCGCATTTCCAGGCGGGAGACAATCATGTCGATGGCGCCGTGCTCAAGCAGGAATTCACTGCGCTGAAACCCCGGCGGCAACTTCTGGCGAATGGTTTGTTCGATGATATTGGGGCCGGCAAAGCCGGCGCGGGCACCGGGCTCGGCGATATTGATGTCCCCCAGTAGGGCGAGGCTGGCGGATACGCCGCCGTAGACCGGGTCCGTCATCACCGAGACATAGGGGATCCCCGCCAGCCGCAGGCGCTCGATGATGGCGCTGGTCTTGGCCATTTGCATCAGGGAAATCAGGGCCTCCTGCATCCGTGCGCCGCCGGTGGCGGAAAAACAGATCAGGGGCATGCCCTCCTCCAGGCAGAGTTTGGCGGCGCGGGTGAACTTTTCCCCTACCGCATAGCCCATGGAGCCGCCGTGAAAGGCAAACTCGAAGGCCACCGCCACCACCGGCATGCCCTGCAAATTGCCGCGCATGGCAATCAGGGCGTCTTTTTCTCCGGTGAGCTTCTGGGCCTCGCTGAGGCGATCCTTGTACTTTTTGGTGTCCTTGAATTTGAGCCTGTCCACGGGGCCGATTTCCGTCGCCAGTTCCTGGCGGCCCTCGCCATCGAGGAACAGCTCGAGGCGGCGGCGGGCACCGATACGGATATGGTGGTCGCACTTGGGGCAGACTTCAGCATTTTTCTCAAGCTCAGGGCGATAGAGGGGGGAATTGCAGCGCGGACACTTGCGCCACAGGCCCTCCGGGACACTGCTGACCCGGTCCTTCTTCTGAATTGCCGGGCCTTTCTTGATGCGTTGCAGCCAACTCATGGTGTTTCCCGCTGTAGAATTTCGCAAATTTTAACACTATTTTTCCGCCGGGTTGCCATCACCCCGCAGCGGCCCTGACCGCGGCCACGAAGTCGCGAATTTTACCGTGGTCCTTGACCCCGGGGGCGGACTCCACCCCGCCGCTGACATCCACCCCGTAGGGGCGTGTTGCCGCCAGGGCCGGGCCCAGGTTGTCGGCCCTCAAGCCCCCGGCCAGAATCACCGGGGGGCCGGCAAAGTCGCGGATCAACTCCCAGTTGAAGGTCCTCCCGGTGCCGCCGTACAGAGTGTCATCCCAGGCGTCGAAAATAAAGCCCTGGGCGGAGGCGAAATCCCGGGTTCCGGCCTCGATATCGGCCCTGGTACGCACCCGAACCGCCCTGATATAGGGGTGGCCAAACTGGGCGCAAAACGCCGGCGTCTCGTCGCCGTGAAACTGGAGAAGATGGGGTTGAACCCGCACCAGGACGTCCCTCACCAGTGCGGGGTCGGGATTGACAAACAGTGCCACCGTGGTGATGAAAGGCCCCACCGCCCTGGCGATGGCGGCGGCGGCATCCAGCTCCACATATCTGGGACTGGGAGGATAGAACACCAGCCCCAGGGCATCGGCCCCCGCGCGCTCGACGGCGAGGGCATCCGCCACCGAGGTGATACCACAGATCTTGATTCTGGTCACAGCCGGAGTCCTGTCATGACAAGGGGCGAATTCTAACAGAGGCCGACAACTTTTCAGCCCCTCGCCTTTAGCTCTCGGCGTCGTGGACCAAATGGGGGCCCGGGGCAAAGCCCGGGATCTTGCCATTGTCGGGATAGCCCACTGCCACCAAATACAGGCCGTCCGGGGGTGCGGTGACCTCGCCGCGGGTGCGATCCCGCAGCTGCAGCAACTCCGTGGGCCAGTGGAGGGGCCGGAGGCCTTTGCCCACCGCCATCAGGGCGCCGACGATATTGCGAACCATGTGGTGAAGGAAGGCATTGGCGGAGACTTCCACCACAACCAGGGTCCCCTGGCGCCAGACCCGGATGGCGTCGATACGGCGAAAGGGTGTGCGGGACTGGCAGCCCGCCGCCCGGTAGGAGGAGAAATCGTTTTCCCCCACCAGGCCCTGGGCCGCCCGGTGCATGGCGGTGGCGTCGAGGGGTGCCCGGCACCAGGTCATCAGGCCGCGAAACAGCCCCGAGGGCACGGCTTCATTGCAGAGGATATAGCGGTAGGTGCGGGAGGTGGCGGAGAAGCGGGCGTGGAAGTCACCCCCCACCGCCCCCGCCCAGTGCAGCCGGACCCCGTCCGGCAGCCTGCTGTTGGCGCCGTGGACCCAATTGTGGGGGCTCCTGGTGGCGGTGGTGTCGAAATGGACGATCTGATTGGTGGCGTGGACCCCGGTGTCGGTGCGCCCGGCGCAGGTGAGCACTATGGGCTGGTTGGCAACGAAGGACAGGGCCGCTTCCACCTCGGCCTGGACGCTGGGACTGTGACTCTGCCGCTGCCAGCCGCAAAACGCCCGGCCGTTGTACTCCACCGCCGCGGCGATGCGGTATACACCGTCCGGCAGGGCCTCCCCCGGCAGCAACAGGCCGTTGGTCAGATACCGCCTTTCCTCAGTAGCCAAAACAACGGCTTGCCAGGTAGTTGGGAACCGGAACCGGCGGCACTCAGCCGATCTGGCCCAGCAGTTGGCGAGCTCTTTCCTTCTGCTCGTCACTGCCGCCCTCGGCCACCTCCAGCAGAATCTCCTTGGCGCCGGCGTGGTCCCCCATTTCGATATAGGCCTGGGCGAGCTCCAGCTGGGTGTCGCCCTCATCGATATCGCCGAGAAAATCGAACTCTTCATCCAGGTTGAGATTTCCCGCCGCTTCCGTCGCCGGTTGTGACGAGGACTGTCCGGACTGATCATCCCCATCGTCTAGATCGAACTCCGAGAGATCGAGCTCCATTTCGTCGATGGACTCCTGGCGGGAGGCCGTCGCCTTGGCAGCCTCTTCATCCGCCTTGGGGGCAGATGCCGGCTGGGCGAACAGATCGTCCTCTTCCCTGAGATTGATGTCGTCGAGGGTGGTCGGTTTCGCCCTGGGCTGCTCCCTGGGCTCATCCCGTGGCGGCTCCCGAAGCCGCTCGCGTACTGGTGTCGGGGGCGGAGCCTGGCGCTGAACCGGGGGGAAATAGACCTCTTCATCGGCCTGTTTGCCCCTGCGCAGAACAAAGAAAACAGCAGCGCCGATGGCAACTACCAGCAGCCCGAGTAAAACCATCAGCATGCCTTTCACTTTTTCAAACCACCCTTTTTCCGTTTTAGGTTCTGTCGTCTTGACCGCCGTCGCCGGCGCTGCGGGCTCAGCTGCGCCGACCTCAGGGGGCGCCGTGTCTGCAGAGACCGCTGCGGAGTCGGCATCCGCAGAGCCCACCTCGCTGGTGTCGACTTCAACTGGTGTCCGCGGTCGACTACCCCCGACATTGGCACTGGGGAACAGGGCCAGGGAGGGGGAGTCGACCGCTTCGTAATCTTCTTCCTCCACCGGCGCCGCGGCAGTGGCCTCCTCGCCAGCTTCCGGCAACGGCTCTACCATTCCCGCCAGCTGGGCTGCGCGAAGGTCGTCGTCGGCGATCTCCATGATGCGCTGCATGGTGGCGATCTGTTGCTCGAGGCTGGACAGGCGGTCCTTCAGTTCAGAGTTCTCCCGGCGAGACCTGTCGAGCTCCTCCTGAATGGCGGAAATCTCCCCCCGCAACTCCCTGGAGCCGGCTGCGCCCTGGGTGCCGAGGCCAGAGGAGGCAAAACCGTCCGCGTCCGCGGCGGACAAGGTGAGGCGCCCGCTGTCGTCCGGGTCCGGATAGGACGCCTCCCCCCGGGAGGACCCGCTCAGCTGGGGAGCATCGGGGGCGGACTCCCCCCCGGAGGAATCCATCTGGCGGGCCTGGCGGGAGCCGCCACTGCCGTAGTCGGGAAGGCGCAACACGGCGCCGCGCTTGAGGAGATTCATGTCGCCGTTGATAAAGGCGCCGGGGTTCAACTGGTAGATACCCGCCATTTTCTCGTGGACATCGGCGCCGGCGCCGAGGCTTGAGGCGATGCGCCACAGGGTGTCGCCATCCCGTACCACATACTCCTGATCGCTGGCCACCACCGGCTGCTGGGGCTGGACCTGCAAAGGCGGCGCAGACTGGGCAGGCGCCCTTGCGGGTCGGCTCAGGGGGGGGTCAAGCTTTTTTTTTGCGCTGCCGCCAGCGTACACCGGCAGATCCAGCAACAGGGTGTACTCGCGCAAAACCCGTCCGGATGGCCACTGCACATCCACCAGGAAGTCCAGGTAGGGCTCGCGAATGGGCTTGCTGCTGAGTACCCGCAGCACCGGGCCGCCGGCGGCGGTCACATCCAGCCTGAACACCAGACTGGTGAGGATTGGCTCCCGATCAACACCGGCACTGCCAAAATCCGTCGCCGACGCCAACCCCGCGATGATCTCGGCCTCGGAAAGCTCACCCAGATTGATAAGGGGAATCTCGGCGTCCAGCGGTTCATTGAGGGAGGAGTTAAGCCGGATCTCCCCCAGCCCCAGGGCCGAGATATATCCGGAAAACAGCAGCGCCGCAATTCCTGCGGCAAGTGGGCGCTTTCGCAAAGCCATGACCTTTCCTTTTGTTTAAGTCCGTCTCTCGTTGCAAGATGTTATGGGGTTCAAACCCTTTGCTAATAAACTGCGCTAAGTTATGGACTTTAAGTATTTATTATAAGAAAGCTTATGGCAACTATTGTCTGCCAAAAGATCACCCAAAACCACCTTCCGTCGGTTAAAGCATGATCTTTCTCACATTCCCGGCCGCCGTCAGCTCTCCCGCAGGATTCGCAGCATCCGCCGCAGGGGTTCCGCGGCACCCCACAGCAGCTGATCGCCCACGGTAAAGGCATTGAGATACTGGGGCCCCATACTGAGTTTGCGCAGGCGGCCCACGGGAATCCCCAGGGTGCCGGTGACCGCCGCCGGAGTCAACGCCGCCAGGGTGTCCGCCTTGCGGTTGGGCACCACGGACACCCAGTCATTGGCGTCGCCAATGATACCCTCGATTTCATCCAGGGGCAGGTCTCCCTTGAGCTTGATGGTCAGCGCCTGGCTGTGGCAGCGCATGGCGCCAATCCGCACACAGGTGCCGTCCACCGGCACCGGGTCGGCACTGCGGCCGAGGATTTTGTTGCACTCCGCCTGAGCCTTCCACTCCTCTCGACTCTGGCCGTTGTCCAGCTCAGTGTCGATCCAGGGCAGCAAGCTGCCGGCAAGGGGATAGCCGAAATTGGCCTTGGGCAGCTGGTCGGCCCTCATGGCGGCGGCCACCTGCCGGTCGATATCCAGGATGGCGCTGGCGGGATCCGCCAACAGATCCGCCACCTGACCGTGGATGGCACCCATTTGGGCGATCAGTTCGCGCATGTTTTGCGCACCGGCACCGGAGGCTGCCTGGTAGGTCATCGCCGTGGCCCATTCCACCAGTCCCTGGTTGAACAGTCCCCCCAGGCCCATCAGCATCAGGCTGACGGTGCAATTGCCACCGACAAAATTCCTTGCCCCCCGGGCGATTCCGTCTTTGATCACCCCCAGATTGACCGGATCGAGGACGATCAGGGCATCGTCGTTCATGCGCAGCGCCGAGGCCGCGTCAATCCAGTAGCCCTTCCAGCCCGCGGCCCGGAGTGGGGAAAACACGGCCTTGGTGTAGTCCCCTCCCTGGCAGGTGACAATGATATCCATGGCCTTGAGGGCCTCGATATCGTTGGCATCCGCAAGGGGTGGCAAATCGCGACCGATGTCGGGTGCCGGCTGCCCCACCTGGGAGGTGGTGAAGAAAAGCGGCTCGATATCCCGGAAGTCGTCCTCAGCCTGCATGCGCTCCATCAACACCGAGCCAACCATGCCGCGCCAGCCAACAATACCAACCTTCTTCACTTTGGAAACCTCTCGATAATAGCTTGAACAATGTGTCTATGGATGATGGGAGGCGGGAGATGGTAATGTCGCCACGCCTCCCGTCTCCCGTCTCTCAACCTAGCGCATCAAACATCCACGGTTGACGCTGGCGGTGGCCCACTTCAAAGGCGCGGATCTTGTCGGCCTCCTTCAGGGTCAGACCGATTTCGTCCAGACCTTCAAGCAGACAGTGCTTGCGAAAGGCGTCGAGAACAAAGGGGATTTCGCGCCCCGAGGGTGTGGTAATCAGCTGTGCCCCCAGATCCACGGTCAGCTGGTAGCCGGGCTGTGCTGCCACCTCATCGAACAGTCCCGCCACCGTATCGCGGTCGAGAACAATGGGCAACATGCCGTTCTTGAAGCAGTTGTTGTAAAAAATATCTGCAAAACTGGGGGCGATGATCACCCGGATGCCATAGTCATCCAACGCCCAGGGCGCGTGCTCGCGACTGGAGCCACAGCCGAAGTTTTCCCGGGTGAGCAGAATGGATGTGCCCTGGTAGCGCTGCTGGTTGAGGGGGAAGTCCGCTTTCAGCGGCCGGGTGGAACAATCCTTGCCGTACCAGCCCTCGTCCTCATAGCGCATCTCGTCGAACAGATAGGGGCCGAAGCCGGTTCTGTTGATGGCCTTGAGAAACTGCTTGGGGATAATCATATCGGTGTCGATATTGGCCAGGTCGATGGGGGCAACAAGGCCTTTGTGGGTATTAAATGGTCTCATGTGTCGATTCCTTCTCGTTGGCCTCAGGACAGGGTGCGGACGTCGGTGATGCGGCCGGTGACCGCCGCTGCTACGGCCATCGCCGGGCTCATCAGGTGGGTGCGGCCACCGGGCCCCTGGCGGCCCTCAAAATTGCGGTTGGGGGTGGAAGCGCAGTGCTCGCCACGGCCCAGAATGTCGGAGTTCATGGCCAGGCACATGGAGCAACCGGGCTCCCGCCAGTCCATGCCGGCGGCAATAAAGATCTTGTCGAGCCCCTCCGCCTCGGCCTGCTCCTTCACCAGGTGGGAACCGGGCACCACATAAACCTTGACCACAGAGTCGGCCTTTTTGCGGCCCTTGGCCACCGCCGCCGCCGCGCGCAGATCCTCGATGCGGGAGTTGGTGCAGGAGCCAATAAAGACCTTGTCGATCTTGATCTCGCTGACCGGCATACCGCCCTCGAGGCCCATGTACTCCAGCGCCCGCTGGTAGCCCTTGCGCTTGGTGGTATCCGCCTCGTCTTCCGGACGGGGCACCATCCCGGAAACCGGGACCACCATTTCGGGGGAGGTTCCCCAGCTGACAAAGGGCTCGATTTCGGCGGCATCCATCGCCACCACGGCGTCGAACCTGGCGTCGGCATCGGTGTGCAGCGTCTGCCAGTAGGCCACCGCCTTGTCCCAGTTGTCGCCAGTGGGGGCAAAGGGGCGGCCGCGCATGTAGGCGATGGTCTTTTCATCCACCCCCACCAGGCCCACCCGGGCGCCGGCTTCGATGGCCATATTGCAGATGGTCATCCGCCCTTCGATGGACAGATTGCGGATGGTGCTGCCGCCAAATTCGATGGCATAACCAGTGCCGCCGGCGGTGCCTATCTTGCCGATAATGGCCAGGATCACATCCTTGGCGGTTACCCCTGGACCCAGGTCGCCGTCGACCCTGACCAGCATATTCTTCATTTTGGCCGCCACCAGGCACTGGGTGGCCAGCACGTGTTCGACCTCTGAGGTGCCGATGCCGTGGGCCAGACAGCCCAGGGCGCCGTGGGTGGCGGTGTGGGAATCGCCGCACACCACGGTGGCGCCGGGCAGGGTAAAGCCCTGCTCCGGCCCCATGACATGGACGATACCCTGACCGTGATCGTTGATCTTGAATTCCTTGATACCGAACTCGTCGCAATTGTCGTCCAGGGTCTGCACCTGGATGCGGGACACCTCGTCGACAATGGTGCTGATACCGCCCTTGCGCTCTTCGTGGTCGGTGGGCACATTGTGGTCCGGGGTGGCGACATTGGTGTCCGTGCGCCAGGCCCGGCGGCCCGCCAGGCGCAGCCCCTCAAAAGCCTGGGGCGAGGTCACCTCGTGAATGATATGGCGGTCGATGTACAGCAGCGCTGTGCCGTCCTCCCGAGTTTCCACCAGGTGGGCGTCCCAGATCTTGTCGTAGAGGGTTTTTGCGGTCATGTGAGTGATCCTGATTGGGGATGGAGACCATGATAGAGCCGAGGGTCGAATAAAACAAATTCATATTTTTTATAGATTTGATTCTAGACTGGAATAGACTATTCTTCGCCGATGGATACTCAATTGCTCGAAGCCTTTGTCGCAGTGGCCGATAGCGGCTCCTTTTCCACTGCGGCGGAAAGGGTGCATGTGACCCAACCCGCCATCAGCAAGCGCATCGCCCAGCTCGAGGATGTCCTGGGTTGCCGCCTGTTCGACCGCATTTCCCGCACCGTGTATCTCACCGAGGCTGGCAAGGAGCTGCTGCCCAGGGCGGAGAAGATCCTCCAGGAACTGAGGGAAACCCGCCAGGCCATCGTGGATCTATCCGGTCATGTGGCGGGCAACTTGCGTATCGCCATCAGCCACCACCTCGGCCTCCACCGCCTGCCCCCTGTGCTCAAGGCCTTTGCCAGCACCAACTCCGGGGTCAGCCTGGAGGTGGAATTCATGGATTCGGAAGTGGCCTACGACGGCGTATTGCGGGGCCGCTTCGAGATCGCGGTGATCACCCTCGCCCCCGAACCCCATCCCCGAATCCACTCCCTGCAGGTGTGGCTGGACCCCATGGCGGTGATGGTGGCCAGCGACCACCCCCTGGCAACCGCGGGCACCGTGGACATCGACCAGCTCAGCGATTACCCGGCGATCCTCCCGGGGCTGGAGACCTATACCGGCCGCATGATCAAGAAGCTGTTCGACGACAACGGCTTCACCCTCAAGGCCACCATGGCCACCAACTACCTGGAGACCATCAAGATGCTGGTTTCCGTCGGCCTGGGCTGGAGCATCCTGCCCACCATCATGGCGGACACCACCCTCGCCCGGCTGGCCTGCCCCAGTATCGAGCTGTCCCGCCACCTGGGCCTGATTCACCACCGCGAGAAGACCCTGTCCAATGCCGCGCGGGCGTTTATCGACCTGCTGTTGGCCCACAGTGACGCCGGCAGCGGCGCGGCGGAGGCCTGATCAGCTCCCGGTGCGCTGGTTGAAGCCGAGATAAAAGCGGGCAAAATCCTCCGCCGCCAGCGAGCGCGCATAGTAAAAGCCCTGAACCATGTGACAACCCGACTGGCCAAGGCTCTCCAGCTGGCGCTGCTGCTCCACACCCACCGCCACCACCCGGAAGTCGAGAGCCTCCCCGAGGGCCACCACCGCCGCCACCACCGCCCTTGCCTCCCTGCTGCCCTTGCCCCGCTGCAACAATTGGGGGTCGATCTTGACGGCGTCGACCCTGAGGCGCCCCAGCAGCTGAAACCCCTCTTCGGCACAGCCAAAGTCCTCGAGAATACAGCCCACCCCCAAGGCCCTGGCGCGGGCGAAGAAGGCCTGGGTTGCCGGGCTATCCGCCAGCGCGGTGGCCAGAGAGACCTCCAGCTGAAGGTTTTCCGGGCGCAGACTGTTGCTCGCCACCACCTCCTCGAGGGTGACAAAAAATCTCTCGTCCCGCAGTTGGCTTTGGGAGACATTGAGGGCCAGGCGGTCCAGGTGGATGCCCTGCTGCTGCCAGCGGGAGAATTGCTGCCCGGCCGCCCTCGCCACCCAGTGACCGATCTCATCCATCAGCCCCTTGGCCTCGGCCAGGGCCAGAAAGTCCCCGGGCAGCAATTGCCCGTCCCGCTGCCGGTTCCAGCGCACCAGGGCCTCACAGCCGCTGATCCGCCCGGTTTGCACCTCGATCTGCGGCTGGTAGTGCAACTCGAGTTCGTCGGTGGCGATGGCCAGGCGCAGCTCGGTGGCCTCGAAAGCCCGCGACGACAGGTTGAAACGTCGCCGTTGGTTGGGGAACAGCTCGCCTGACACCCCGCCGGCCTTGGCTCGATACATGGCGGTGTCGGCCACCGCCATCAGCACTTCGAGGGAATCCCCGTCGTCGGGGTACACCGCGTAGCCCAGACTGGCCCGGCAGTCGAGGCTTTTGCCTAGACACTCGCTGGGGGTTTCGAAACAGGACAGAATCTTGTCCGCAACGCTGCGCACCTCCTCGTCATCCGCCACCTGCTCGACGATGACGGTGAACTCATCCCCGGCCAGGCGGGCAACGGTATCCATATCCCGCATGGCATCGGTGATCCGGCTGGCCACCTCCCGCAGCAGTTCGTCCCCCACATGATGGCCGAGGTTGTCGTTGACGGCCTTGAAATTATCCAGATCGATAAAGTACAGGGCAAAGCGCCCGCCGTGGCGGCGGGTGCGCTTGATGACCTGCTCGAGGCGGTCGAGAAACAACCGCCGATTGGGCAGGCCGGTGAGGAAGTCGTGGTGGGCCAGGTGGCGCAGTTCGTCGTGGCGCTGCTTGATTTCGGAAATATCCGCGAAGCAGGTGAGATAGTGGGTCAGCACGCCCCGGTCGCGAATCTGGGACACCGTTACCCGGGCCACATAGGGCTCGCCATTGTAGCGCCTTGCAGTGACCTCCCCCTGCCACAAGCCATGGCTGCGCAACTGCTTCAGCAACTGCCGCCGCCCGGCGAAGTCCAGACCGGAAATATTGGGAATAATGAGCTTTTGGCCCAGCACCTGATCTATCGAATAACCCGTGATCGCGGTGAAGGACTGGTTGATGGTGATCGCCCGGCGCCGGGCATCGGCGATTATAATGGCATCGGACGCGTTTTCGATCACTTCCCGCGCCAGCGCCAGGTCAGTGTCGAGGCGGTGTACCTCAGTGAGATCCACAGTGGCGCACAGACAGCCGCTCACTTCGCCGAGGATCGTGAACTCAGGAAAAAAATGGGTGCGATAATGCCTGTCGCCAAGGCGATGTTCGACCACGAAACTCTCGCCCTGGAGCGCCCGCTGAACGTCTGCAATTGCCTGTCCATCCAGGATGGGGAGTTCGCGGACGTCCCTGCCCAACAACGCCTCCTTGGACTGGACCATGGACGCCAGGGCGCTGCCCCCCACATCGACCACCCGCATATTGGTGTCGACGGACCAAAAAATCAGGTCCAGATAGTTCTCCAGAGTATCCTGGTACAAGCGGGATGTCTTCTCCGGCGTCGCCGCCACGGCAGGGGGTGTCTGGAGGTTGTAAAGCGCCAGCCCGGCAAGCCAGACCAGGGCGATAAACAAATACCAAGCAGCGCTTTCCGGGAGCACCACAGGCGACAGCAGGTACAGCAGTGCGCCAAGGGCAAACAGCACCCCAGTCAACAACCCCTGGGCAACAAAGGCAACCCGCTTTGACATCAACTCCCCACGACAGTCATTCAATTCAAGGCCCCCGCTGGCGAGGACCTGTATCCATCATGTACCCAGTAGGATTTTCCGCTACGGATTCTTTACCCAGCGGTCAGAAATAGTGACTCAAGTGCCATCGATTGTTGCCAGGACTGGCAACCAGGGTGGAAAGGCTTTGTTATTGTTGAGAAATTCTTGGCGAATGTCGGAAAATTCCCAACCCCTGGCAAGCTCCACAGAGCATCGAGGGAAGGCTGAAAGCCGGGCTGGAACTAACCGCCTTCTCGGGTGACGGTGATGGCAAGGGTATCGGCAATATTGATGTCTAGCACCATGGGTTGGCAGCAAACCCCACAGTCCTCCACATAACACTGCTCGGCCTCGGTGCAATCCACCACGACGGTGATGGGTTCCCCACACCAGGGGCAGTGAACGGCAACTTCCTCCAGGCAGTTCAAAAATCGTCCTCGGCAAAGGTGTCGATGGCCAGGCGCATATGGAGCAGGGCCTGCTCGGGGGTCAGGTTGGACTTGATGTCGTCGACAAAGACCGCCAATACTTCTTCGGCCTTGTCCCGCGATGGAAACGGGCCGACGGGATTGGGGGTTTCGCGAACCTGGAAAAACCACTGGTCGTTGACGGCAAACACCCGCTGTGAGCGGAAGTGAACACTTTCGCCTTCATTACTGCGGTGGACCATGGCAACGTCTCTCCCGGGATCGCTTGGATAGCTCAAATATAGAGCATGGAGAGGCGAATGCAATGACTCTGGACAAGGAATGCCCAATAGAAAAAGCCCCCGAAGGGGCTTTTAGGTATCACCGCCATCATCCTTGACAGCCATCCTGGCGGGCACTTCCGTGTCGGCGTCCCTGCTCACGATGATGGACGGAGTATGGGCAACCGGGACCCCGGGGGCTATGAGTAAATAACGGAACCTGTTGTAGGACTTATCCTACCTCAGGCGAGAATGTTGCGAATGGCCCTGGCCTTGTCCTCATCCCCCTGCACCGCGGGGGGCGGCACCTTGATGCCCGCCAGGGCTGCGGGTCGCCGGTAGATGGCATCCAGCCAACGCTGGAGATTGGGCAGATCATCGATGGTGACCCCAGACCAGTTGTGGGTGCGCACCCAGCACCAGTTGGCAATATCGGCAATACTGTAGTCCCCGGCGATATATTCGCGATCGGCGAGACGGTTGTCCAGGACCCGAAACAGACGCTTCACTTCGCGGTGATAGCGGTCGATGGCGGAAGGCAATTTTTCCGGAAAATAGCGGTAGAACACATTGGCCTGGCCCATCATGGGGCCGATACCTCCCATCTGGAACATCAACCACTGAATCACCAGCGACCGGCCCTGGGCATCCTGGGGCAACAAGCGACCGGTCTTTTCCGCGAGATAAATAAGGATGGCACCGGATTCAAAAACAGCGAAATCCCCGGCCCCGCGATCGACGATGACTGGAATCCGGCCGTTGGGGCACAGCCGCAGAAACTCCGGCGTCCGCTGCTCCCCCGCCGCCAGGTCGATGCTAATAACCCGGTAGGCGAGCCCGAGTTCTTCGAGGGCCACGGATACCTTGTGGCCGTTGGGAGTGGCAGCGGTGTAGAGGTCAATCATGATATCTCCATGGCTCCTAAGCGGGTGAGTTTGGCGGGCCTCAGCTGTAACCGGTGACCCATGGCTTTAACCCATGACTTTAAATAGGCCCAATCCTTGCGCTTCCCGCGGCCGCCAGCTAGGCTCGAAGCCCAGCATACCTGAAATCGTCGCCTGGCAGCGATTGTCAGCCGGCACCGCACTCCCCTATTGGCCAATTACAGAGATAACCCCATGCTCGAAATCAAACCCTTTGTCGTGGATATTCCCCAACAGCAGCTGGACGAACTCAGGCTGCGCCTGTCGCTCACCCGCTATCCAGAGCGGGAAACCGTCGCCGACTGGAGCCAGGGGGTGCCCCTGGACTACCTGAGGGAACTGGCGGACTACTGGCAGGACGGCTACGACCTGCGCCGCCTTGAAACCAGGCTCAACGCCCTGCCCCAGTACCTGGCCACCTGCGACGACCTCGACATCCACTTCATTCATGTCCGCTCCCCCAGCCCCCATGCCAGGCCGCTGGTGCTCACCCACGGCTGGCCGGGGTCGGTGGTGGAGTTCCTCAAGGTGATCGGCCCCCTGAGCGACCCGGCAGCCCATGGCGGCAACCCCGCGGACGCCTTCCACGTGGTGTGCCCATCCCTGCCGGGCTATGGCTTTTCCGACAAACCCGCGGCCACCGGCTGGGATGTGGTGAAAATCGCCTCGACCTGGAGCAGGCTGATGGCCGCCCTGGGTTACCCCAGGTATTTTGCCCAGGGCGGTGACTGGGGTTGCGCGGTCACCAGCAGCATTGCCCAGCAGGACCCGGGGTGCCTGGGTATCCATCTCAATATGGCCACTGTCCGCCCCAACCAGGACCAGCTGGGGGAGCTGACGACAACCGAACACCAGGCCATGGTCGATATGAAATATTACCAGGACTGGGATTCAGGCTACGCCAAGCTTCAGGCCACCCGTCCCCAGACCCTGGGTTATGGCCTGGTGGACTCCCCGGTGGGGCAGCTGGCGTGGATTGTGGAAAAATTCTGGGCGTGGACGGATTGCAACGGCCACCCGGAGAATGCCCTCACCAAGGAGGAGATGCTGGATAATGTAATGATGTATTGGCTCAATGCTGCGGCGGCGTCCTCGGCGCGGCTGTACTGGCAGAGCTTTGCCAGCTTTATCGTCGGCGAGGTAGACACACCAACTGGCTTTACGGTCTTTCCCAAGGAGATTTTCCGCAGTTCCAGGCGCTGGTGTGCCAACACCTACAAGAACATCCACTACTGGAATGAAGCCGAAAAAGGCGGCCACTTTGCTGCCTTTGAGCAGCCGGAGATTTTTGTTGCCGAAGTGCGGGATTGTTTCCGGAGCCTGTAAGCCGCGACAACCCGCCTGCGGCGTCAGGGGCTTTCCTGCAGATGCCGCTTCATGGCCGCAATCAGCAGCTGGGCGGCGGGAGACAGGCTTCGCCCCCCCAGGCGCACCACGCGCAAGTCGGAAAGCCACGGCAGGGGATACCCGGAGATGCGCAACGGAACCAGATCACCCGCCGCGCACTCTCCAGCAATCACTGCCGCTGCCGTCATCAGCACGGCATCGGTACCTACAGCGACCGCCTTGAGGATGGCGACATGTTCGCAGGCAATCCGCCCCGACCATCTCAGCAGGCCGCCCTCTTCCGCCACGGTGCTGGCGGCAAAACCGTGGGAGGCCAGCGGATAATTCCCCAGCAGCTCCACCGCCACCTCGCCGCGGCCTGCCAGGGGATGTTCCCTGCGCACATAGAAGCCCACATCCAGGTGGGCGAGGGGCTCCGTGACCAGCTCGTCAGCCTCGGCAAGCTGGCTGACATCTGCGACAAAAAACTCCAGTGACTCTTTCAGCAAGCGCTCCAGCAACTGGGGGGCCGGCTGGATATCCACCTGGATCTGCAATCCCGGATGGGCCGCCATCACCCTCGGCAGCACCTCGGGCAATATCAACTGGGCGGGAATGGGGCCTGCGCCAAAGGCTAGGCTGCCGAGACGGGCATCGCGAATCAGTTCGGCGTCCCGCTGCAACCCATTGGCCATGCGCAGCAATTCGCCGGCCCGGGCAAGGATCAGTTTGCCGGGTTGGGTCAGCCACACCCCACTGGCATGGCGGTCAAACAACCGGACCCCGAGCTCCTGCTCCAGCGCCTGTACACTGCGGCTCAGGGCCGACTGGGTGATATGGAGCCGGGTGGAGGCCCGGGCAAAGGAGCCCTCTTCGGACAACACCTGGGCATGGCGGAGCTTTCTAAGATCCATTCATAAAACTCATAGATTTGCCAATAATTTTGCATTAGACGAATGCGGCAAGTGTAGGCCATCATGGCCGGACTACCAACAGCCCCCGCCGTATATGTCACCGGCGGGACAATAATCTAAGGAGTTTCCACCATGACCCCGAGCCAGTGGTTGATGATCTTGATACTTTCCGTATTGGTGGCTGAAATTCTCAGCGGCAGGCACAAGGGCATTTACAAGCGCAGGGACCTGCTGATCACCGGCGGCTGCCTGTTGCTCAGCAGGACCCTGATGAGCCCCGCCATCGCCCTCGCGGTGGTGTCGGTTCTGGCGTTTCTGCTGCCGGGCTACAGGGGTGCCCTGGCGGATGCCCCGCTGGCACCCGCGGTGGTAGTGATGATCCTGGTGGGGGAGTTGGTGTTTTACTGGGTCCACCGCTGGGCCCACCAGCCCCTCGCCCATCCGCTGCTTTACGGAATGCACCACACCCACCACTCGGCCCCCTACCTGAATATAACGGTGATGGCGCGGGTCAACGTGTTCTGGCCCTTCTTTCAGCCCTATACCTGGGTCTCCGGCGCGGCGTTCTATCTGGGCATGGTGGAGGCCGCCACAGTCTTCTTTATCGGGATGCTGGCCTGGAACGCCTTCACCCACACCGACTTCCGCTGGGACGATGCGCTTATTGCAAGGTTCTCCTTCGGCAACAAACTGGTGCGCATGATCGAGCTACTGTTTGTCACCCCCCGCCTCCACCACACCCACCACGGATACGGCAGGGACGGCAAGGCCTATCGCAACTTCTGCACCATGATCACCCTCTACGACAGGCTGTTCAAAACTCTGCATATCCCCCAGGGCAGGCCGGCCAAGTACGGCATTATGGGCCGGGAGAAGCACTGGCTCGAAGAGATTATCTTCCCCCTCTACCGCAGCAAGCCGACAGCCGCACCTGCAACTGACGGGGCCGTTGGCAACTGAAGCCCGCCGCGGGCAGCTCAATCCCCGGGGGTCGCATTCCCATGGGCAAAAGCGTCAACCAGGCGCCTCACCAGAGGCTTCATAAAGTAAGTGGTGTCGGGCATGACATCGACGTCAACGCCGGCCTCCGTCAGGCAATCCGCCACCACAGGACCAACGGCAGCCACCAGCAGCCCGTTCATCCCGGCGCGCAAGCCATCCTCCACCCCCATCCCGCGGGCGACCTGAAACAAGCGGGTCACCTGGGGGGTACTGGTAAAGGCAATGGCGTCCATCCCGCCGGCGACCAGCAACTCCACCAGCGCCTCGACCCGGTCCTGTTCACTGTCGTCGGCGTAGATATAGGGGGCCACGGTGGTGACCCTGGCCCCTTTGTCGGAAAGAAATTCCACCAGGGGCAGATTGGGATTGGTGCCATAGAGTTGAACACCGATGGTGCGCCCCCGCAGGTCATCCGCCGCCAGGGTGGTCATAACGCCTTCGGTGGTGGGCACGGCGGCGGTGAGATCCGCCTTCAGGCCGATGGCCCTCAGGGCGTTGCCCGGCTTGGGACCCCGGGTTATTTTGCGCACCCGGGCCAGGGCGGCGATGAAATCCTGCCACAGGTTATCGCCGGCGCGGTCGGCAAAGCCCAGCAAGCGGCGCAGGCCCTCCCCGGTGAGCAGGATCAGGTCGTGGTGGTGACCGGCGGCGAAATCCCTCAACCAGGCTTCCACCGCGTCCCGGTCGGGAGCGTCGCGAATGGCCACCAGGGGGCAGCGGTACACCTCTGCCCCGCGCTCCTCCAGCATGGTGGTGAACAGGTTAAGCTCCCGGCTTTCCGGCACCGCAATGCGGCGCCCCGCCAGGGGCGGGGTTTGGTTGGCATTGGACATGGCGTTGTCGTCTTGTGGGGTACAGGCCCCCAGTATAGGGGAACCTCAGTGCCGCGGTGGAACAAGGGGATTGTTGCTGGCGGTTACTGCCCGAGGTCGAACCGGGAGTCGGCCGACACATAGTCGCTGCGCACCACCCGGTGGGCGATTTTCCAACCGTCGTCATCCTTGCGAAATTGATCGCTGTAGACACCGCAGTGGTCCAGTCCGGCATCCGTAACCACCATGAAATAGGTGCGCCCGACAGCGGTGGTGGCACTGGTAAAGGTGATTTTCGAGGTGGTCAGATTGTGACGTACAAACTTGGGCTTCGCCCTGGTTGTCGGCTGAGGGGTGTCGACACCGGCAAACAGGCCGTCGACGATGTTCTCGCGACCTTCGAGGTTGATTCCCGGGGCGATCAGCACCGCATCCTCACAAAACACCGAATGGAATTCCTCCCGCCGCCCGCCGTCACCGGCGGTGTTGTAAACCGCCATCAGGTGGCGAATCTCTTCCCGGGCCAACAACTCCTCCACTGTCATCATCTATCTCCCAACCCTTGATTTGGCATTGCAAATTACCTGTCTACGCGAAACGTGAAATCCGGGTTTCAGAGTGGCTTGTCCACCAGCACCAGATCCTGATTGAGGGTCCAGCGCCCTGCCCTGTCCCGCACCCAGCCCATGGCGGCGGAGGTGCCACCGTCCACGTTCAGGGTGGTGCCGGTGACATAGCAGGACATCTGTGAGGCCAGAAACACCGCAGCGTTGCCGCACTCGTCGATATGGCCCTCCCTGCCCAGGGGTATCAACCTGTTCATGGCATCCTGTTGCTCGGGGGGCAGAGGAGTCCAGGTACTTTCGTCCACCGGGCCGTGGAGGTTGCCGCGGGTGCCGGAGGACACCGTGTGATCCGGGGCGATGGCGTTGACGCGAATTCCGTGGGCGGACAATTCGGTCGCCATGGAG